>CAMCXA010000067.1 GCA_945883115.1 Alsobacter soli | reverse complement strand
ATCACGTGTTCATAGGAAATCGTATCATCGAGCGCATCCGTCCGCGTTGCCTTCACCGCGCCAACCCGCAGCGCCAGATCGACATAAAACCGCTGGCCGATCCGCTGCTCCTCGTCATTCACCCCGTGATAGGCGAACAGCGACAGCTTCGTGACCTTAATCAGGATCGTATCCATGACATTCCCTTGAGTTGATCGATCACGCGCGCCGCCTGCACGGCCTCCCGCACGTCATGCACCCGCAAAATCTCCGCGCCCTTCATTTGCGCCACACTATCAAGCGCAATCGTTCCCGGCAGGCGTTCATCCGTCGTCGATGGCACAATCTTCCCGATTAACGATTTCCGTGACACACCGATCAATACAGCGCAACCCAAACGTCCAATCACATCAACCGCATTCACCAGCGCCAGATTTTGCTCGAGCGTCTTGCCAAACCCGATCCCCGGATCAAGCGCAATGCGCTCTCTCGCAATCCCCGCTTGCGTCGCAATCTCGATCGACCGCTGCAAAAACGCGATCACCTCCGCCACCATATCCAATGACGGATCAATCGATGTGCGGTTATGCATCAGCACAACACCCACGCCATGTGAGGCACACACGCGGGCCATGTCGGGATCCTTCTGAAATCCCCAGACATCATTCACGACCCGCGCACCCGCCTTGATACACGCGTCAGCAACCGAAGCCTTATACGTATCCACCGAGATCGGACAATCCACCAGACCAGCCAGCGGTTCCAGAACGGGCAGCAACCGCGCCAATTCGTCCTCCGCAGTCACGGGCACCGAGCCCGGACGGGTCGATTCCGCGCCGATATCAAGAAAATCAGCTCCCTCCTCGACCATTCTCGCTCCATGGTCCAGCGCGATACGCGGATCAAAAAATCGCCCGCCATCCGAAAATGAATCCGGCGTCACATTGAGAATGCCCATCACCATAGCACGGCCATAGCCGCCCATTCGGCGCCCGTTGCGGTCAAAATCGGAGTTGGAAAGTCCCTTCATGCCGCCTCTATAGAACTAAGCACCCCGCTTGATAAGCTCTACCGGCGTCATCGAACGGCCTTTTCACGACATTCCCCGACATTGAATGTGAGCCAAAAGCTCCAAACAGGCGTAGTAAAGGCAGCAATGTGGGGCACTCCAGATCGGCTCAACTGAATTCTCTTGTGAAAGATACCATCCATGCACCTCATCAACCGTCGTCACCTGCTTGCAGGTCTCGGCTCGAGCCTCGCATTTCCGGCACACGCTGAAGAGCCCGCAATGAGTCTCGTTTCGGCCTATACCTTCTCCTTTCCCGCAATCAATGGCGGTACGATCCGCCTCTCCAACTTTCGTGGTAAACCGGTTTTGGTTGTCAATACGGCGTCGCAATGCGGATTCACCGGGCAATTCGCCGGATTGCAACGATTATGGACGCGATTTAACCCGCTCGGCCTTGCCATTATCGGCGTCCCCTCGAATGATTTCGGCGGTCAGGAACCTGGCGACGCCGAAGACATCATGGCGACCGCCGAGGGCGAATACCATATCGAATTTCCCATGGCGGCCAAAACCCGCGTGACGGGGCCCGATGCCCATCCCTTTTATCGCTGGACGGCGTCTCTGCGTCCGCGCGAAACGCCTAGATGGAATTTCCATAAATACCTGATCGATAGGAAAGGGGAATTGAGCGAAGTTTTCCCGACGTCGACAGATCCGTCCGACTCGCGGATAATAACTGCGCTGATCAATGTGATCGAGACCACTTAGGATCGCGCATCATTCAGCCGGTTGAGTTGCAAAAGTTGAGGGAGATCCCGACCATGGGCGAAACAGTCACACTCACGGCCAAAGATGGCGTGACCATCAGCGCTTATGTGGCAACCCCCAAGACCAAGCCGCGCGGTGGCATCGTGGTTCTTCAGGAGATTTTCGGGGTCAATCATCACATCCGTGCCGTCACCGATCATTATGCGTCGCATGGTTATCTCGCAATCGCGCCCGCACTCTATGATCGCGTCGAACCCGACTTCGAAGTGGGCTATCTCCCGCCGGACATCCAGCGCGGGTCGGAAATCGTTCAAAAGGTAAAACGCGAAAAGACCATGCTCGATATTGCGGCGGCCATTGCTTACGCCAAATCGGCAGGAAAAGTTGGCGTTGTCGGCTATTGCTGGGGTGGCACCATGGCCTACGCAGCCGCATGCCATTTGGCCGGATTATCGGCCGCCGTCGGCTATTATGGCGGCGGTATCGCGGCGATGAAAGCGGACACGCCGCAAGTGCCGACGATTTTGCATTTTGGCGAACTCGACAAGCACATTCCGATGGAAAATGTGAACGCCATCAAGACTGCCCAACCGCGCGTCGCCATTTATACCTACCACGCTGATCACGGCTTCAACTGTGACGAGCGCGGCAGCTACGACAAGCCAAGCGCCGAGACCGCCAGAACCAGAACACTCGAATTTTTTGCGGCCCATCTCTGAACCGGATGGCTTCGTCCCGGTCCCGGAAGGCGCTTATGGCAAAGCAGCTCGAACCCGAAGATCCACGGACATGGGATATGTCCGAAGACGCGATCATGACCCCGAGCGGAGGGCTTCTCTGGCATTGGCGTGCCTTTCGCCGCCGAAAACAATGGCGCGACTTTCTTGCAAGTATCGAACTTTGGCTGAGTGAATGGCAGCCTCAATCAAACCATCTCCTCCTGATGGGGCCGAGTGCAGGCTGGTGCCTGCCCGATTCCTTTCTCATCCGCTTCAAGACAATCATTGCAGTCGATATTGATCCGCTGGCGCATTTCTTTTTCCGCCGCCTTCACGGGTCGGCACTTAACCAAAGCGGCACCAAACTCGTCTGGCGCAGAACAAACCTGTTTCGCGATCTCGAGAGCCTCCTGCGGGAATATCCCGATCATGCGGTCCTGTTTCCGAACGTTCTAGGCCAACATATCTTCCATGAACCCGATGAAACCCGCCTGCGCCAAGACATCAAAACCCTTGGCGAGCGTCTAAAAAATCGCAACTGGGCTTCCTTTCATGATCGCCTTTCAGGCGACTGGAACCCGGCCCTGCCAATGCCTGCAAGCTTCGAGGCAATCGGCACCCTCACCGCCGCGGACTTGGCCGAAAAACTCGGCCTTTCAGGGGAGTGGCTCGACCATATGACAGACGCAGTCCTGCCGCCGGACACCGAACGAATGTTTGCCCCCTGGCCCATTATCCCCGATTGGATCCATTGGGTTGAATTCGGCAGTGTAGCGGGAATTGAACGCGGAAAGCGCGATGAACGTTAATCCCTCTCTACTGGCATTCCGCTGCGAGCCTCGCTATAAGCAAGTGCGCCGCAAAACGCGGCTTAACCATTTCACCTCACAGTTTAAGGACAGACGCCCATCATGGATATGAACGGATCACAGCGTATCGAAGCGAGCCGAGAAGTCGTTTACGCGGCCCTGAACGACATTGAAATCCTGCGCCAGTGCATTCCTGGGTGTGAAACCATCGAAAAAACGTCTGAGACCGAGATGACGGCGAAGGTCGTCCTCAAAATCGGCCCCGTGAAAGCCTCTTTTTCCGGCAAAGTCACCTTGTCCGATCTTGACCCGCCAAACGGCTACACCATCACCGGCGAAGGCTCGGGCGGCGCGGCAGGCTTCGCCAAGGGCGGCGCAGCAGTCAAACTGGAAGCTGATGGTGAGGCCACAATCCTGCACTACACCGTCAACGCCCAGATCGGCGGCAAACTCGCCCAGCTCGGTGGTCGCCTCATTGATGCAACGTCGAAAAAGCTCGCCGGTGATTTCTTCGAGAAATTCAGCTCCATCGTCGGTCCGGCGCCTGAAGGCGAAGAAGGCGAGAAGAAAAAGGGCTGGATTGGCAAAGTATTCGGCTGATATCCGTCATGATCCGGACGTGATTGGAACAATGACCAAGCCATTCCCCTGATAGGGATATGTCGTTCGACTCATTTGGACCGGAACATGCCCGTCACGTCACTCCTTTATCGGGAAATCGAGCCACAAAAGCCGGAGGAGATCGCCCTCCGGCTTGCGAACCACCCCCATCTGGCATTTCTCGATAGCGCGATGGGGCATTCCGCACTCGGTCGCTATTCCTATGTCGCGTCTGACCCCTTCGGCGTGCTCAGTGTCGTGCGCGGCGAAGCCTACTGGAATGAAGAGGCACTCCCGACTGATCCCTTCACCGCGATACGGGATATTCTGAAGCGTTTTGCCGTTGAAAATCAGACCGGCCTGCCACCCTTCCAAACCGGCGGCATTGGCTATCTCTCCTACGAACTCGGACGCCTGATCGAAGCCCCATCCAGCACCCCGCACCCGGAAGAGGGCATGCCGGATCTCGTGCTGGCATTCTATGACGTCATCTTCGCCCATGATCACGCGGAAAATCGCAGCTTCATCCTCTCCTCCGGATTTCCGGAAACAGACCCCGTCACCCGCGCCGCGAAATCCGAAAACCGTCTCGATACCTTCATAGACTTGATCGAAACACCAGCCACACCGCCTGTCCCATCTCCCCCAGTCACAGGATGGACAAGCAATTTCACGCGCCAAACCTATCAAAATGCCGTCAGCGACGTAATCGAACGCATCCTCTCCGGCGACATTTTCCAGGCCAATATCGCCCAGCGATTCGAAGCATCGCTGCCCCCCGACTTCGACCCCTTCGCCTTCTATTGGCACTTGCGCAACGCCAGTCCCGCCACCTTCGCCGCCTATCTCAAATTCGGGCAAGTTGCCATCGCGTCCAATTCACCGGAACGTTTCATCACGCTCGCCAATGGCCGCATCGAAGCCCGCCCCATCAAGGGCACATCGAGGCGATCAGATGATCCGGAAGAGGATCAAAAACTCGCAAAAGACCTCATTCAATCTGTTAAAGATCGCGCAGAAAACACGATGATTGTTGATCTTTTACGGAATGACCTTTCAAGAATCGCCAAACCTTTCAGCGTCAAAGTCCCGACCCTCTGCGGCCTTGAAACCTACGCCAATGTCCATCACCTCGTCTCCGTCGTGGAAGCCCAGCTCGACGAAACTTTCGATGCCGTCGACCTGATCAAGGCAACCTTCCCCGGCGGCTCCATCACCGGAGCCCCGAAAATCAAGGCCATGGAAATCATCGGCGAGATCGAGCGCGTACCCCGCGGCGTCTATTGCGGCGCAATCGGCGCCTTCGGCTTCAACGGCACGGTTGACCTCAACATCGCAATCCGCACCGTCACCTTCCGCAACCATCACGCCCGCTTCCATGCCGGCGGCGGAATCACCGCACTTTCCGAACCAGAAGCCGAGTATGACGAGACGCTTACCAAAGCGGAGCGGATCTTCAAAGCCTTCGGATCCCGCGGCCCGCTCAAAAAATGACGCATTTGTCAAGCCGCCAATCGGCCAGTTTTAGGCATTATTGTCCGAAAATACCTGTCACATGTGACGGTTGCGCACCCTGCGCGCGATACTGTATGCGCTGTACCCCATGATCCTGATTATCGACAATTACGACTCCTTCGTCTTCAACATCGCCCGTTCCTTCCGCGAGCTGGGCGAGGACGTCGTCATGCGCCGCAATAACGCGATCAATACCGCTGAACTCGCAGGCCTCGCGCCGGACGCGATCATCCTCTCTCCCGGCCCCTGCAGCCCGAACGAGGCAGGCGCCTCGCTCGATATTATCCGCGCTTTTTCCGGCAAAATCCCGATCCTCGGCATTTGCCTCGGCCATCAATGCATCGGCCAGGCGTTCGGCGCCGTCATCACCCGCGCAGCAGAACCCATGCACGGCATCGCCTCCGCCATCCATCATGATGCCACGGGCCTTTTCACCAATCTGCCGAACCCTTTTATGGCGGGCCGTTACCACTCTTTGATCGTAACCGCGTGCCCGCCTTCCACCGAAATCATTGCCCGCTCCGATCGCGGCGAGATCATGGCCCTCCGCCATGCCACGCATCCCACCTATGGCGTTCAGTTCCACCCTGAATCCATTCTAACCCCCGATGGAGAGACACTTCTCGCCAATTTCCTGACGCTCACTCGAAAAGGTTGACCCCATGCTTTGGATTGATGGACAAATTTCGGAGGGCGCTAATGCCTCGTTTAATCTCACTGACCGCGGATTGCTCCTCGGTGACGGACTGTTTGAAACGCTCCCCTGTTTCAACGGCATCCCCTTCCTTGCCGATGCGCATCTCAAACGGATGACGTTGGCAGGTGACCAGATCGGCCTCGATATTGATCCGGCCCGCTTCAATCAGGCCGTCACCGACCTCGCCACCGCCGATCCGTCGACCCCGGGCACGATCCGTGTCACGGTCACCCGCGGTCCAGGCCAACGTGGGCTCATGATCCCCTCGAACGCTAAACCCGTCATCTTCGCCACCCGTTCGCCATGGGATCCGTCGCTCGCATTCGGTACGGGGACACTCGCCATCTCGAAGACCCGCCGCAACATGACCTCGCCTTTGTCCGCGATCAAATCGCTCAACTATCTCGACAACATCCTCGCCCATCAGGAGGCGAGAATGCAGGGCGCCGATGATGCCCTGTTCCTCAACAACGAGGGCGGCATCGCCTGCACGACCATGGCCAATCTCTTTATGATGAAGAAAAACCGCTTCATGACAGCCGCCCCGTCCGAAGGCATTCTGAAAGGCGTCATGCGCGGTCTGGTCATGTCCATGACACGCGAAACCGGCTCCCGTCCCATCGAGACACGCCTCGCCCCCATCGAGCTTTTCCACGGCGATTGCGTCTTCACCACCAATAGTATCCGCCTCCTCACCCAGATCACGGAAATCGACGACACCCCGCTGCCACTCGGCAAACCCGGGCAACTTGATCGCCTGATCCTCGCCATCTCCGCCCGCATCCGCAAGGAATGCGCCGGCTACGATGTCACCCCGGACCGGTTAAAGCAGTAAACAAAACGTTAACGTTTCTAATTCAAGATATCAGCCATGCTCTTGGAGAATCACGATCATCATGGCCGAAGACACTTACTATCAGACGGATCACGCCTTCCGCGGCAACAAAGTCGGCTCGACCTTCGAGCCGACTTTTTCCGGCGCGCTTTCCTTCATGCGGCGGCGTTATTCGCGCGATCTTGCCGGCGTCGATGCCGTCGTCTGGGGCGTCCCCTTCGATTGCGCCACCTCGAACCGCCCCGGTGCCCGATTCGGGCCACAAGCGCTCCGCCGTGCCTCCGCAATCTTCGATGTTGATCCGCAATACCCATCCGGCATTGATCCGTTCGAGAACATGTCGGTCATCGACTGGGGTGATTGCGCGATCAACCACGCCAAACTCCACACCGTCCCTGCGGCCATCGAAACGGAAGCGCGCACCATCCTCGCCTCCGGCGCTCATTTGATCACCCTTGGCGGCGATCATTACATCACCCTGCCCCTGCTCCGCGCCCATGTCGCGAAACACGGCCCCCTCGCCCTCGTCCAGTTCGACGCCCATCAGGACACATGGCCCGATGATGAGGAAACGATCTCGCATGGCAGCTTCGTCATCCGCGCTGTCCGCGAAGGCCTGATCGACACAAAACGCTCGATCCAGATCGGAATTCGCACCATTGCACCCGAGGATTGCGGCATTGAGATCATTGACGGCTACAAGGTCCAAGAACTCGGCGTTTCGGGCGTCATCAACGCCATAAAGGCACGCGTCGGCACTGGCCCGGCCTATCTCACCGTCGATATCGACGTCCTCGATCCCGCCTTTGCACCCGGTACCGGCACACCCGTCTCCGGTGGTCTCTCATCCGCCCAGGCGCTGATGATCCAGCGCGGCATTGCCGATAGTGACTGGCGCGGCATGGACATCGTCGAGGTGGCACCCGCCTCTGATCATGCCGACATCACGGCCATCGCAGGCTCGACCTTTGTCCAACACCAGCTCCAGATGCTGGCCGCAAAGAAGCGATAGTTTAAGGGTGCCGGATCCATCAATCCGGCACCAACATCCACCAATCTGTCAAGCGATAATGGCGACCTTGAACCCTTGTACTTCTACATGAGGTTTTGAGATATTAACTCGTTATTATCCATACTTATTAATGATTATTAACAATCAACTTTCACGACTTGATGTGACTGATCACTTCCCGGATCATCCGCTCGAACAAATTCATCATTCACTTCATGTACTTAGATACATAAATCAGATTTAACCTCTACCTTTATGATTTGCCTTATTTATTAACAAAAAGTTAACAAGTGACATAAAGCAAAATAACCCCTGATCGCTCAAAGAAGCGCAAACGCGAAAAAACGGAACTTTGGGCGACTACAGCCGGTCGCGAAGCGCGTACCACGTCATGGCGAGTACGAGCGTCGGATACCGGAACAATTTTCCGCCCGGAAACGGAATATTCGGCAGCGACGCAAACACATCAAACCGTTCCTGCTCGCCGCAAATCGCTTCAGCCAAAATCTTGCCCGCAAACGTTGCCGTCCCGACGCCCTGCCCCGAATAGCCGCCCGACGTATAAAAGCCGGGGCTCAACCGCCGCAGATAGGGCAGCCGTTTCATCGTCACGGCCAACGTTCCACCCCAGCCATAATCAATCCTGACATCAGCCAGTTGCGGGTAAAGCTTCAACATATGCTTGCGGACAAATCCTTTGATATCTTCCGGAAACGAGCGCCCATACGTCTCGCCTCCGCCAAAAATCAGTCGACTATCGGCTGATAGCCGCCAGTAATTCACCACAAAACGCGAATCGCATGCAGCCTCCCGCCCCGGGATCAGGGTCTTCGCCCGCTCACCCAAAGGTTCGGTGGCAAGAATGAAATTATGGATCGGCATCACCCGCGCCTCGGTCTCGGCGTGCAGCCCGTCAAGATAACCGTTGCATGCCAAAATCACGGTCTCGGCCGAAATCGTCCCTGACGCCGTCTCCACTTTCGGCCTCTTGCCTTCAATCACGCGGAGCGCGGCCGTATCCTCATGAAGCGTTGCTCCCGCCTTCATCGCAGCGCGCGCAATGCCGAGCGCGTAACTCAGCGGATGCAAATGCCCCGCAGATTGCTCACGCCACCCCCCGAAAAAATTATTTGTCCCGAGTGCAACCGCAATCTCCTCACGGCTCAAAACAGACAGACCCGCAACCCCGTACTCGCGCTCGAGTAACTCGACTTCTTCCATCATCGGAGAGACATACCGCTCTTTATGCTGGGCATGAATGAGGCCGTCCTGCCAGTCGCAATCAATGGCGTGCCGCGCAATCAACCCCTTGACCGTTCCCTTGGCTTCTTCGCCCAACGCATAGAGCAGATGCGCCTTGTCTTTTCCGAACCATTCCTCGAGCGTGCTCTGGTCGCGCCTTTGGCCGGAATGCAATTGTCCGCCATTGCGGCCCGAAGCCCCCCACCCGATCTTGTTGGCCTCAATCAGAACAACCGAACGCCCGCGTTCTGCCAGATGCAACGCCACCGAGAGGCCCGTATAGCCCCCGCCAATAATACAGACATCCGCCTGCACATCCCCGCTCAAGGGCGGGCACGAAACCGCCCCCTTGGCGGTCGCGGCATAATAAGAAGGCGCGTGCGGCTGTTTAACCTGCATGATGTCACTTTTAGTCTGGAGCGAAGGCTTATTTCACGCGCCCGTCTTTCTTGAGCGCCACATAGGTCTCGTCGAGCGTTTTCTTTGCACGCCGGATCAATTCGTCGGCCTCGTCATGCGAAATAACGAGAGGTGGCGAGATGATCATGCTGTCCCGCGTCGCCCGCATGACAAGCCCGTTCTCGAACGAAATATCGCGGCAGAGAGTCCCAACCTTCCCGACCGGCGCGAATTTTTCGGTCCGCGATGGTTTGTTCGGCACAAGTTCGAGCGCTCCGATCAACCCCACCATCCGCGCTTCGCCAACGAGCGGATGCTCGCCAAGTGCAAGCCACTGTTTCTGGAAATACGGCCCGATATCACTCGCAACCCGCTGGACGAGCTTTTCCCGTTCAATAATCGCCAGATTGGCCAAGGCGGCGGCGGCACAGCTCGGATGGCCGGAATAGGTGTAACCGTGATTGAAGTCATCCCCCAACCCGATAATCACATCCGCTACCCGGTCAGACACCAGCAATCCGCCCATTGGCAGATAGCCGGAGGTTAATCCCTTGGCAATCGACATCAAATCCGGCTCGATCCCGTAATATTCCGATCCAAACCAACGCCCCGTCCTGCCAAACCCGCAAATCACTTCGTCGGCAACGAGCAGAATATCGTACTTGGCACAAATCCGCTTCACCTCGGGCCAATAGGTCGATGGCGGAATGATCACGCCGCCCGCGCCTTGAATCGGCTCGGCGATAAACGCCGCAATCTTGTCGGGCCCCATCTCCTCGATCTTGATCTCGAGTTGACGTGCCGCCCAGAGACCAAAAACTTCCGGCGTCATGTCGCCACCTTCACCAAACCAGTAAGGCTGGGGAATATGGACAATCCCCGGAATAGGCATCCCGCCCTGCGCATGCATTGGCTGCATTCCGCCGAGCGATGCACCCGCCATGGTCGATCCATGATACGCGTTTTGACGCGCAATAATCACCGTCTTTTCCGGCTTGCCGAGCAACGACCAATAGTACCGCACCAAGCGGACGACAGTATCATTCGCTTCCGAACCCGATCCGCAGAAAAACACGCGATTCAAATGGGGTGGAGCAAGCTCTGCAAGTTTCTCCGCAAGTAAAATAGCCGGCGGATTCGAGGTCTTGAAGAAGGAATTGTAATAGGCCAGTTCCTTCATTTGCTCGTAAACGGCTTCGGCAATCTCCTCGCGGCCATGGCCGACATTCGAGCACCAGAGACCCGCCATTCCGTCGAGATATTTCTTGCCGTCCGAATCCTCGAGCCAGACCCCTTTGGCCTTGACGATGATGCGGCTGCCTTCCTCGGCCAGCGCCTTGTAGTCCGTAAACGGATGCATGTAATGGCGCGAGTCGGACGCACGAAGCGCGGCGGTCGGATAGCGGTTTGACGCAGTCATCTTATACCCCGTTTACAAAATGAAGACCGGCCCGCCACAGATGCGTCGGCCAATCGGAAGTTACAAAACCATTAGACATTCAGCAGCAGATATTCGCGCTCCCACGGGCTGATCACCCGCATAAACGTCTCGAATTCAGCTTGTTTGATCGCGCGATAGGTTGAGATGAAGGATTGTCCGAAAATCTCGGTCAATTCATCGCATTTTTCAAACAATGCGACAGCTTCGAGCAATCCGCGCGGAAGCCCGAAGGGCAAATCATAGGCCGACCCCTCGATCGGCTCTCCCGGCGTCAAACCCTGCACCATGCCGAGATACCCGCAAGCGAGGGACGCCGCGATTGCCAGATAAGGGTTTGCATCGGAGGACGGGATCCGGTTCTCAACCCGTCGCGCCGCAGGAGATGAATTAGGCACCCTGAGACCCACAGTTCGGTTGTCATATCCCCAGTGCACATTGATCGGCGCAACCGATTTCCGCATCAGACGGCGATAGGAATTCACATAAGGCGCCATAATGCACATGACATGCGGCAGAAACCGTTGCTGTCCCGCCAGAAACGAGAAGAATTCTGGCGTCGGATTGCCGTCCGCCGCGGAAAATAGATTCTGTCCCGTTTTGATATCGATGATCGACTGGTGAATATGCATCGCCGATCCCGGCTCATTCGCAATCGGCTTGGCCATGAACGTTGCATACATATTATGGTTCAGCGCCGCTTCGCGAATCGTCCGTTTGAACAAAAACACCTGATCCGCCAATTCGAGAGGATCGCCATGCAGCAGATTGATTTCCATCTGCGCCGCGCCCTCTTCGTGGATCAGCGTATCGATCTCGAGCCCCTGACTTTCCGAGAAGTCATAAATATCGTCAAACAGATCGTCGAATTCGTTCACGGCCGCCATGGAATAGGATTGCCGCCCCGTCTCCGCCCTGCCCGACCGGCCCACCGGCGGCTTGAGCGGATAATCCGGATCTTGATTGCGCTCGACGAAGTAGAACTCCATTTCCGGCGCCACAACAGCACGCCAACCGCGCTTCTTGTAAAGCTCGATAATCCTTCTCAAAACTTGCCGCGGCGCGATTTCGACCGGGCGACCATCCTGATGGAAAGCATCATGGATCACTTGCGCCGTCGGGTCCGATGCCCATGGCACGACCGACAAGGTCGAATAGTCGGGCATCAGGTAAATATCGCCATCGGCAGGGTCAAACGCGACGCCTTCATCATCATCCGGATATTCGCCGGTGATCGTCTGGAGAAAGATAGAGCCGGGCAACGCCATTTTTGGCGCCGCAACAAACTTGCCCACCGGCATCATCTTGCCGCGAGCCACACCCGCCATATCGGGAACGATGCACTCGATATCTTCGAGACCACGCTCCTCTAGCCAGGGACCAGCCTGCTCGGCGCTACCGACGCCCCGCCGTTCACTCCCCTTCAACTGCTCTCTTTTTTTCATGATCGAATCCAAACTGATGCCGGAAAATACAAAATATACGCACTCTAAAATGTGATCACATTCTGGCAAACCGGACCGAATGTGTCAACTCGCACCATACGGAAAAGCGGCAAAAGTGCAGCCCCCCCTTCACCATCGAGGTTTTACTCACGACGTTCCCATGGCAATCTGGAAATTTTCCGTGAAAAAATCGCCAAGAGTCCCACAAGACAGCATGGAAACATCCAGATAATTTTCGCTTTCAGTCCAACGTTGGACGTGCTTCTCAACCGTCAGGACGCTTGTTTGTTCCCCAGAACCACCGTCCCGATCATATTCATCCCGTCCAGAATATCCGCCCGGATCGCGGCCCGAAGCTCCGTCTCATCCCGCGCCTCGATAGCCTCTATCGCCCGCTGGTGCTGGTCAACCAGATTGGCCGTCCCCATCAACCCGTAAACCGACCGCATAAACGGCCCGAAACGCAGCCAAAGGCTTTCAATCATGGGCATCAACACGTCAGACGGCGCAGCCATATAAATCTCGAAGTGGAACTTGAAATTCCCCTGCATATACGCTTCCGCGTCCCCCAATTTCAGAGCCGCCTCAATGGCATCATCAGTCTTGCGGAGCCGCTCGATTCGCCTTGAATCAATAAAAGGCAACGCCATAGCCGCGATTTCAGGCTCTAAAATCGACCTCACGCGCACCAATTCGTCAAAGCGCTCCGCCGTCATCGCTGGCACATAGACCCGGCGATTCGCCCCGATCACCAACCCGCCCTCAGCCGCAATCCGCCTGATCGCCTCCCTCACAGGCATCGGCGACACACCGAGCGACGCCGCCAATCCTCTGAGCGTCACACCCCGCCCCGGCACAATCCGGCCCGTAATCAACTCCGCTTTCAACGTGTCATAAACCTGCCCATGCTTCGGCAGAAACTCCGCCACTGTATCCAATCCCGCCAACTTGCCCAAAGCCTCAACACC
>CAMCXA010000066.1 GCA_945883115.1 Alsobacter soli | reverse complement strand
CTACCTTGACCCAATGCTTGGCCAAGTCCCGCATGAACCCCGCCAATTGTGCAACCTGAGGCGAAGTCTTGCCGCCATGCCGGTCGAGGAAGAAGCGCAAGATTTTCTGATGCGCTTCAGGCGTTACGAGATCGGTAATCGAGCGAATGGATTTGGGGTCTGTGCCGCTAAGAACAGCTGCAGAAGCCAGAACCCTAAGCTGATATCGCCGTGTCTCTATGGTTGCAGAACGGGAAGCACGAAGCGGGCCTTCGTCAGCCGACAAATCAACATTCGCAAGACGATCAAGATAGACCTCGCAGTCAGCCCGAAAAGCCGGATCAAATGCAGACCAATCGAGTATATAGGTCTCCTTGCGCGAGACGCGTTCGATCTCGATCTGCGGCCAAGCTTCAAACTCGCGAACGCAGGCGTTCCACGACCAAGTGATCGAGTTCCAAGTGCCTTCGGGGTCCGACCGTAAGCGATCCGATACCAGAACCGAATGATAAGCATCTAAATCCGAAACGGTGACGTTTGAAGGAAGAACGCCTCGGCTGCCAAGGAACCTCGCCAATGGGGTCAAGAGAGAGCGACGGCTTGCTGTCAGAGGTGCCAAGACCTTTGCCCATTCCGGCAAGACCGGTTCTTTCGAGCGCGACGGAAACACCTTGACGGCCAATCCCAGTGCCTTGCCGAACAACGACCGGATATTGTTCCAACGACCCTTGGTCAGGCCGACCGATTCGGGCGACAACCCTTCCAGCCGCCTTCGCAGGGCAGCCACATCAACCTCGATTGACGCCAGATCTCCACCGAGCAGGCGACCCACTGTGCGAACGGCGGATTTGACATCCATTTTGATCCGATCTTGCCAATCGGTTGCATCGATCAACGCTAAAAGGGTTTTCAAAGTGGCTCGTGACGTTAAAGATGTGGACATAGCTAGCCTCGTGATGACAGAAGTAGACAATAATATAAAAACGTTATTACTTCAACTATAAAATTAATGCCAAAGTATACATGAAGTA
Organism: Alsobacter soli; assembly: GCA_945883115.1. GTDB lineage: Bacteria > Pseudomonadota > Alphaproteobacteria > Rhizobiales > Beijerinckiaceae > CAIUPE01. The sequence continues at coordinate 12,794 of CAMCXA010000066.1, read as the reverse complement.
ATAACGAGAAATAATATTTAACAATAATCACAATTATTTACTCCGATCGTAAAAATTATTCTCCAAAGCCTCCCAGCGAACGCGGACTTGCCGGCCGACACGGATGTGGGGAAGCTCTCCACGCCCGATCATGCGGCGAACCGTCTTTGTGGAAACACTCAGAAAAGTTGCAACGTCATCGATTGTCAGGAGTGGGTGTCGAGGGGGGGTTGCTGATCCGGCATTCGAGACATCTCCGGATTGTTCCGGTAAACCTGACGCTGATTCTGCTCGATACAAGGCAAGCGTGCTGGCCGATTGAATGCCGTGTTGATCGTGAGGGGGAGATGGTGCCCGTAAGCGTTTGCCTTGAGCCGAGGCAGTTGTTACATCATCTCTGATGCCAGCTTCATGGGCGCAACTAACCGCCTCCCTTGCCCATGCCGGTATAGCATGCGACGTAAGAACTCTACCCTTCGAACGGGGCGTCGAGACTTGTGGATTGGGCGAGATGCGCGTGTTCATGCGCAGGATCATGAGCCAATAAGAAGAGCACTGCGATCCTGAAACCTACGGTTTTTGCATCGAGGTTATGGGATTTGTTTCCGAGCGCGCCAACATAATGGCTCAACTTTAGGGGGCTAAGACTGACGACCGATGAATTCCCCTTTTATCGAAGTTTATGAAATGCATAGGGTCGGCCTATGGAAGTAAATACCTGATCGTTAACTCGCAGCTCGCGTGGCACGCTTTTTCAAGTCGCATGCTCCGACGTCGTTTTTAACACCTACAACAGCCAACGCCATATGATTTAACGCTCCGCATTCCGTCACCTCATACGCGAGGCCATGGCATTATGGGGGCAGCAATCTGCATGACTACGACATTCCATTGCTCTAATATGAGCTAGGCGCGTGAGATTCCGCAGACGTAAGCGTTAAAAGCTAGCCTCCGAACTGGTTGCATCATATTTTCAATTTCTGGTCCTTTCTTTGGCCCAGGTTTTTAGGCACGTTATGCATTGTCGAATGCAAAGTAGAAGAAAATTCTCAAAGTTCGGCGGCAGATAACGTTCTCCTCAGAGAAAATTTTCCTTTGAGGTTTGCGGATTGTGTGGCAATATTCAGGGGAGGTAAGTTATGAGAGATCTTTTTTTCGGACAAATTGGACGGCTTCGCAAACCGCTCATTGTATCAACATTCATCTTGATGAGTACTGGCATGGCAGTCGCCGGATTCCAGCAACCAGCGATTGATGGCCCGATATCGGACGTAGTCAAAGCAGCATGCACTGCCGAGAAATCTCCGACGATCAAGGCCATAGTGAAAGCTGGCGTCTTGAACTGGGCGCTAGGCATTTCTCATCCCTTCGCGTACCGCCAAGCTGATGGCCAATATACGGGTATTGAGGTCGACAACGCCAACGAATTCGCGCATTTCCTCGGCGTCAAGGTCAGCATTGCTGACTATGATTACAATCTGCTTCCCACGGCGCTTGCAGCGGGTCAGGCCGACATCATCGGCGCTCAGCTTTACATCACCGATGCACGTAAGAAGGTGATTGATTTTAGCGATCCGTACTTCATGGCCGGTCAGGTCTTCTACGTCCTCAAAGATTCCAAGTGGAAGACGATCTCCGATCTGAACTCAACTGAGAACCGTTACGTTCAAGACCAAGGAGCCGGCCAGATCGAACTTGCAACGAAGAAAATTCCGCTGGCTCCGCAGCAACTTGTGCAAAAAAGGGGTCAGATACTTATCGGTTATGACTTCATGAAAACCAATCAGGCCGATTCGACCATGACCGATGGGTTTCTTTTTGGCGTACTGCAAGCGCGCTTTCCCGATCTCGTGGCAATTGGCAACAATGGCCGGATCGCCAAGCCGCCGGTCCAGACTGCGGACATGATTGAACCGTTCCAGATCGGGTTCGGAGTCCGCAAGAATGATCCGGCGTTCAGGGAATGCGTCAATGCTTATGTCGGGGAATTGCTTTCCTCCGGCAGGATGCAGCAACGGATCGACTACTGGTCGAATTTCTTATCTGAGAACCTATAACGACAATTGCAACTGTCTGGTCAGCGGGCCGAAGACAACAAATCATGAGTGTAAAATGTTGAGTGGGTATGAATGGGATTTCAGTTGGATCGGGAGCGAATCATGGCTTTTAGCCACCGCAGCCCTGCTGAGCCTAAAAATATTGGTAATTTCCGCATTTGCCTCAGTGTTTTTCGGCCTGCTGATCGGCGAGGGTTTGCTGTCCAATCGATGGTACGTCAATGCGCCGCTACGGGTATTCGTCGATCTTTTTCGCCTGACGCCCCCAATGCTCCAGATTGTGCTAGTTTTTTTCTTCGTGCCGATGGTCTTTTCCGTTCGCCTGCCGGCGCTGGAAGCGGGCATCATTGCGCTCAGTCTAAACTACGCGGCATTTCTTTCGGAGATTTTTCGAGCCGGCGTGGTCTCGCTCGGCAAGGGCCAGCGCGAAGCCGGCGAGGCGATGGGCATGACGCCATTGACCGTGCTTTGGCGCGTCATCTATCCTCAGGCATTGCGCCGTATGTTGCCGCCGCTAACAAATATGGCAGTCAATCTGACCAAGGATACAAGCCTCTTGTCGGTGATCGGCGTCGCGGAGATGTTCAATATCAGCCAGAGCATCGCCGCGCGCAGTTTCAAGAATGTCGAGGTGCTTCTCGTCGTAGCGGGGTTGTACCTCGTCATCAACATCCCGCTCGCTGTAATATCGAACCGTCTATATGCGCGTCAGTCAGTCAAGATCTGATGATGATAGTTAATGTGAACGCTCCTGCGCGATCACTGATTAACCGAGGAGCGGCACGTGCTTTATGATCGAATTACCCCGTTTTTTGGCAAGGAGCCTTTGGATCTAATGCAGGAACATGCTCAACCAGTGAAAGCACAGGACGGAACCAATGACACCTTGGTTGAGGTCCGTCAGTTGCGAAAGCAGTTTGGTGATACTGAAGTACTGAGGGGCATTGACCTAAACGTGCGCGAAGGCGAGGTCGTCGTGATTGTTGGGGCGAGTGGTTCGGGCAAGAGCACGCTGTTACGTTGCCTCAATCTTCTCGAGCAGCCTACGTCCGGAAGCGTGCGCGTTTTTGGCCAGGACCTTACCGGCAAAGAGCCTAATTCGTTGAAATTGCGAAGGAGCATCGGCATGGTGTTCCAGAATTTTGAGCTGTTTCCCCATCGGACAGCAATAGAAAATGTGATGGAGGGCCCACGGTTCGTCCTGCGTCAATCAAAGCACACGGCATTCGCCACCGCCCAATCTTTGCTCAACAAGGTGGGAATGCTGCATCGCGCCGACCAGTATCCGAAGAATCTGTCAGGCGGAGAGAAGCAGCGAGTCGCGATCGCCAGGGCGCTTGCCCTAAATCCACGGATAATGCTTTTTGACGAGCCAACATCGGCGCTCGATCCCGAGTTAAAAGGTGAGGTGCTAGATACAATGCGAGCACTTGCAGTTGAAGGGATGACCATGGTGGTTGTTACGCATGAAATGAATTTTGCCAGGCGTGTTGCCGACAGGGTCGTGTTTATCGACAAAGGCGTGATCGTCGAGGAAGGCATCCCGGGAGATATCTTGCTAAAGCCGTCTACCGCACGGCTTAAGAAGTTCCTGAATATTCTCTATTGGGGTGCTGAGGAGTGAAACCTGGACCCGAAAATGCCGATAGAAATAGCGGGCAAACGCCCCGACGGCCAACGACCTCGCGCCCAGCCACTCAATTGGATCGCTTGCGCTGAAGTGTTGGCGTGTTTGAGGGGAGTCGATGAGTCAGAACTTTACGACCCGCCCGGAAATCCTGGGCACGTTTGGCGTGGTGACGAGTACGCATTGGCTCGCCACAGCGGTAGGCATGGGCATCCTCGAGCGGAATGGCAACGCTTTCGATGCGGCTATCGCCGCCGGCTTCGTTCTTCAGGTAGTGGAACCGCATCTAAATGGTCCTGGCGGTGAAGTCCCGATCCTTGCGTGGCGCGCAGGTGAGGCGGAGCCTCACGTCATTTGTGGTCAGGGCGTGGCGCCGCAGGCCGCCACGATTAAACGATTCGAGGCTCTAGGCATGAAGCTGGTTCCAGGCACGGGATTGTTGCCCGCCGTGGTGCCCGGAGCGTTCGATGCTTGGATGCTGCTGTTGCGGGATTTCGGGACATTCTCGCTTGAGGACATCCTTGCACCGGCCATAAGCTATGCGGAGCGGGGCTTTCCGATCGCCACGCGCGCCGTGCAGTCGATCTATGCGGCAAGAGATCTGTTCCTCAACCACTGGCCGAGTTCCGCCGAGGTCTGGTTGCCGCACGGAAGGTGGCCCGCCCCCAACAGTCTGCACGCGACTCCGGCGATTGCTGCGACCTATCGGAGAATTATCGCCGAGGCGAAAGCAGCCGGCGCCGACCGCGTCAGCCAGATCGAAGCGGCGCGCCGGGCCTTCTATAATGGCTTCGTGGCCGAAGCGGTCGATCGGTTCTATCGCAGTGAACTGACCGACTCCTCGGGCCGGCGCAACATCGGCCTGCTCGCGGGCAGCGACATGGCGGCGTGGCGCGCGACGGTCGAGCATCCGCTGTCCTATGACTATCGAGGGCTGCGCGTGTACAAGACCGGAACTTGGGGTCAGGGACCTGTGTTCCTTCAGCAACTCGCCTTGCTTAGCGGCTTTGACCTTGAGGGCATGGAGCCAAACGGTCCGGACTTTGTCCACACGATCGTCGAAAGCGCCAAACTCTGTCTTGCAGACCGCGAAGTATATTACGGCGACCCGAATTACGCAGACATTCCGATCAAGACCCTGCTGTCGAACGCCTACAACGATCGGCGCCGCAAGCAGATCGGGGAAACCGCCTCGCAGGAGTTTCGTCCCGGCGACTTGCCCGCCGGGCGCGGGCGCTTCGAACGCATCGCCGAGCGCGCCGGCTGTGAAACGCCGGTAGGATTGGGACACGGGGAACCGACCTTCACCGACTTGCCTGAGGTCGAGGGAGACACGGTTCATCTAGATGTGATCGACCGGTTTGGTAATGCCGTATCGGCGACGCCGAGCGGGGGATGGCTGCAGAGTTCGCCGGTCGTCTCCGGTCTTGGCTTTCCGCTAAACACCCGCGGCCAGATGTTCTGGCTGCTGGATGGCTTGCCGTCGAGCCTTTCCCCAGGGCGGCGGCCACGAACGACATTGACGCCGACCCTTGTTGGACGCGATGGCGCGCCGTACATGGCGTTTGGCACGCCCGGTGGCGACCAGCAGGATCAGTGGACTCTGACCTTCTTCCTGCGCCACATCCTCCATGGTCTTAACCTGCAGGAGTCGATCGACGCGCCGATGTTTAACACCAAGCACTACGTGACATCCTTCTATCCGCGCTCTATACAATTGGGCGGGTTGCTGATGGAATCGCGATTTCCCGCCACGACCGTCGAGGCCTTGAGGCGGCGTGGACACCGCGTTACACTCGAAGGTGATTGGTCCCTGGGCCGGATCTGTGCTGCATCCATCACCGGTGGCCTCCTGAGAGCAGCAGCTACGCCCCGTTTCATGCAGGGCTATGCTTCCGGGCGATAGGCCGCCGAATTTCCCGGACGGCCCCCGTTCGGATCAATAGGTCGCGAACTCAGCCCGCGACAAATAGTGGACCACTCGTGACCGCGATCATGGCAGCGTCTCAAGCCCTTCATGCCCGAGCCCGACCGCATTACCGTGATGGCGACGCTGGCCGACCGATTGAAGGGGATGGGAGCCCGTGCAACTCGGGGGGGCCGGACAAGGGAGCGTGTCAGGCAGCGAGATCCCACAGGAATCTGAGGATCACGATCAGTAGAAACAGGCCAAAGCCCTTTTCCAATTGCCGTTTTGGCAAGCGGTGCGCGAGATTGACGCCGAGCTTAACCGTCAGCATGCTCATCGGCACAAAAAGGGCTACGCCGATCAGGGAAACAAAACCGAGGGAAAACGGCGGCAAAATATCCATTTTAGGCCAGCCGGCATAGATATAGCCCAGTGCACCGGGGATCGAGATCAGCACGCCCAATCCCGAAGACGTGGCAACCGCCTGATGGATCGGGCGGCGATACAGCATCATATAGACATTGCATAATTGGCCGCCGCCGATCCCCATCAAGGAAGACAGGAGGCCGATGACACCGCCATAAAGCTTCAACGGCAGGCCGGTAGGCATCTCCCCTTTCAGCACCCAGCTATCGCGGGCGAATAAGAGCCGGATGCAGGTAAAGCTCGCTATGCCGATAAAAAGCGCTTTAAACAGCATGGGTGGTGCAATGCGGGCCACCAGCGTGCCGGCGATGACGCACAGCACGACGGGAAGCGCCCAGGCTTTCAGAAGCCCAAGATCAACGGCACCTTTGGCGTAATGAGCCCGGAAGGAGCGGATCGAAGTGGGGATGATAATGGCGAGCGACGAGCCGATGGCCAAGGGCATGCGCACTTCTTCAGCCACGCCTGTCGCGCGGAAAAGTTCGTAAAGCACCGGTACAATCAAAATGCCGCCACCGACACCGAACACACCGGCCAAAACACCCGTTGCAGCACCTGCCAGCAGGAGGCTAGCAATCAGGAAAACGAGATCATAGGTTGCGATGGCGTTAAACATGAAACGGACTTTCGGTTGGGCCCTTAAGCCGCTTAATCAATGGTGCGATCGATATGGCCTATGACATCGCTCAGGATGACCAGATTTGCCCCGCGCTTAACGCCTTCGGCCGCAAGGTGTCGGCGATAGGCGCGGGCGCCGGGTCGACCTTGAGGTCGCTCATTAAGAACTCGAACTCATCCGCGCGGTAAGCAGGATTGAGCAGCGCCGCGGTTGTAGCCTGGGCGACTGTGACGAATGCCGTGGCCATTTAAGGCCCATTTGGCAACACAATGGCGACGCGATCACCTCGTCCAATTCCCGAGGCTGCGAGTGTTGTTCGAGCGTCCCTCGTCAAAGTCGCGAGCCCTCCGTAACTCAACGACCTCCCGCCCGGAGCGCCGATTGCCTGATAGGTCGAATGCTTGCCGGAGAGTAGCCTTACAACTGTGTCAGCCGTCATCTTGATATCCTAACTGATAGCCACCTGAAAATCTGCGTCCCCATGCAAGTGCTCTGCATAATTGGACGACCTTCTCCTACGACTTTCATAGAGTAGTCTCCAAAGGTGCCTCGGATGTCTCGGTTCCGTTAGAAACGAGACATCCGTCGACTTTGCATGCATCAGGCGTGCGAAACTCGACACCATTGAACGTCCACTAAACATGGAGCAATTGTCCATTGGGGCGTGCAAAATAGCTATTTCAACTAACTCTTAAAGGCGACGCCGCCAACGATGTCATCGCGTCTTGAATGATTGCGATAACCCGCTGCCTCTCGGCTCCAATCAGCGGGAGGCGTGGTTTGCGGACCCATTCCGGCGCCCCATATACAAGGTGCTCGGCAAGCTTAACGTATTGTACAAGCTTGACGTCAGTATCGAGATGAAAAGCAGGGGTCAGCAGCCTATAAAGCATCCTAGCCTCGACGAATTGCCCCGCAGCACACTTATCGAAGAGTCCAACGCACTCCTTTGGCCAAGCGTTGGTGAAGCCGGATACCCATCCCGTGGTACCGAGAGCCATACTCTCCAGAATAAGGTCGTCCACGCCGCAAAATACGCTAAACCTGTCACCAAGCTCGTTATAGATGTCCGTGACCCGCCGGATATCTCCCGATTCCTCCTTTATACACTGAATCGTGGGTACGTTGACGAGTTCGCGCAGTACCACCGGGGTGACGTCAACCTTGTACGCAATCGGGTTATTGTAGATCATGATCGGCAGGTCGGTGGCAGCAGCGACGGCCTTGTACCATCCAACTGTTTCGTGCACATCAGTCATGTAGGCAAGGCTTGGAAATACCATCAGCCCTTCAGCCCCATAGCTCTGATACAATCGAGCTGACTTAACGGCATTTGATGTGGAAATCTCAGCAAGCCCAGAGAGAAGCGGAACCCGCCCTGCAACGACCTCCTTGGCCGCTCGAATCACGGATTCCCGCTCCTCTGGCGACAAAGATGCATTTTCGCCAAGCATGGGAAGTACTATGACGCCAGACACGCCATTCTGAATTAGTCGTTCGATACTAGCCTGGGTCGCGACGAGATCTACGGATCCATCCTCAAATAATTTTGTAGTTACTGCCGGAAATACGCCCGTCCAATGTGCCATGTTTATGTCCTCCTATCGTTGCGGTTAGTCCGCGTGTCGTCTATCAGGTTCTCTGCTGCGAAAGGTTGAAATACTCAATCGCAGTTACCCGGCGAAGTGTAGGTTGTCTTGTTTTCGGTGAAAAATTCATCTGCCGAGTGCGCATGTTCGCGAGACCCGAAGCCAGATAATTTGCGGCCACCGAACGGCACATGATAGTCGATGCCCGATGTAGGGAGATTGATCGCTACCATCCCAGCTTGACTGTTGCGATTGAAGTCACGCGCATACTTAAGAGATGTTGTAACAATTCCAGAACTCAACCCGAACTCGGTATCGTTTGCCAAGCTTTTTGCTTCCTCGTAATCCCGAGCGGGAATGACGGTGGTCACAGGCCCAAAAATCTCTTCACGGCAAATGCGCATGTCGTTATGTGCGTCCGAAAAAATGGCGGGGGAAAGAAAATGTCCCGCAGTCTCTCGTTTGACCCGTGCGCCACCGCACAAGAGCTTTGCTCCCTCTTCCTGACCTAGCTTAATGTAGGTGAGGTCCTTTTCAAGCTGCGGCTCGTTAGACACAGGGCCCATGTTGGTCCCTTTCTCCAGAGCATGACCAACAACGAGTGCCTCGGTCCTTTTCAAGAGGGCGTCAACGAACTTGCTATAGATGCCCTTGGTGACGATCAGACGACTCGATGCAGTGCAACGTTGACCAGTTTGGGAGAAAGCACCAAATACAGCGCAGTTTATGGCTATTTCAAGGTCGGCGTCATCGAGAATAACCAGCGGATTCTTACCGCCAAGTTCCAATTGAACCCGTGTTTGACGCTTCGCCGCCTTTGCGAGAATGACCTGCCCAGTCGGAACCGCGCCCGTAAAAGTAATTCCGTCGACGTCATTCGAATTGACAAGCGCGTCGCCGATTTCGCCAGTTCCCATGACCAAATTGAACACGCCCGGGGGTAGACCCGCGCGCGAGATAATCTCTGCGAAAGCCCAAGCAGACGCTGGCGCAAATTCCGAAGGCTTTAGGATAACGCAGTTTCCATAACCTATGGCAGCAGCAACCTTCCAGGCACCATTGGCCAAAGGATAGTTCCAAGGAGTGATTCCGAGTACGACCCCAATCGGTTCGCGAGTTGTCTCAATCTCGATCCCAGGTCTAACGGAAGCATAACGTTTTCCGTCGAAACGAAATACTTCGCCTGCCATATAGTTAACAAAACTTGCCGCACGGTCAACTTCGCCGATGCCCTCACTTAACACCTTCCCTTCCTCACGAGAAAGCAAAGTGCCGAGTTCTACTCGTCGATCAGTAATTTCGCGGCCAATCCGATCAAGTATCTTGGCTCGTTCTTCAAGCTGGCTGCGCGACCAGGCTGGAAAGGCGCTACGAGCAGCCGCAACTGCGTCCTCCGCTTGCCGTCGGTTGGAAAATTCGCACTCGCCGATAATGTCTGACGTATCAGATGGATTTGTGTTTTTCCAAATCTCATCACCTTGGCACCAATTGCCGTCAATGTAACTTCTGTAACTTTGCATCTCTTTAGAGGCCTTTCGATAAAAACACACATTGTCCTGCCGATGGTTTCCCAGCAGCGCCTTTGCCCTTATTGGTTTTCGCATCTGCCTTCAGTAGTTCACTGATGGTGACGATGCCGAATTTGGCTGGCAGTCGATCACAAACTGTCGCAAAATACGAAAGCTATCATCGTCGCCGCCTAAGTGTTCGAGCGAAGAACCATAGTCGTTCACCTAGTGCAAAATTTGTAACAAGATCGAATGACGTTCAAGAGCCAGTTTGTGCGTTCGCTATGGTACCGGTTGGCCGGGCTTAAGCGAGATCTGCAGCTATCATGCTCCGCTCCCTAGCGTCGGATCATCTGAGGTCGGAGTTTTCGGCCTCCTTTGGACTTGACTCTAGCACTGGACCGGGGCGATGAGGCTGGTCAATCAGACTGGGCCGTGCGCTTATGAACAAGCCATGCCGTTAAGGATTTGTGCCGCCCCGTGGTATTGGGATTGCGTTGCCGTGGCTACTTGTTCAGCCGCGACAGTGAGCTCCGCCGACCATGGAGGCGGAGCTCGCGATAGGCGACAAATCCGTCCCTACATAGCAGTGGTACCGCCGTCGATTAAGATGACTCTGCCGGTGATGAAAGCCGCATCGTCCGATGCCAGATAGGCAACGAGCTTGGCGACTTCCAGTGGCAGGCCCACGCTACTGAGTGCAATAGTTGCGTAAATTGTCCCAATGCCTGGGTCGTGGTTCGCTGTCGTAATGGCGTCCGTCAAGCATCGCAGTATCGGTGGCGTTAGGGTACGCTAATACGATACTAATTCTTTCTCAAGCATGATCGAGGGCCATCGATCGTGTCATCTGCACGACTGCACCCTTGCTGGCGCAATGGGCAACGGCATTCTAAGCTAAGATCAACTCCCACTCCGACGCGATGTTGATATTACACCATGACCTTGTTTCCGCGTCGGAACTTTGACAGCTCGGGGCATCCGGAAGACGGTAGTTACGTTTGTCAGGATAGTGCGATCCCAATCATCATCAGAACACTCTGGGGCAGCACCACGATAGATGACGCCAGCATTGTTCACAAGGAAATCGAGACGGCCATGCCGGCTGGCAATCTGTTCAACTATGCAGTCCGGCACACCTCTCTCGCTCACGTCGGCCTCGACTTGCTGACCGATACCTCCGTGCCTCTCAATGATCTTCTGCGCAAAAAGCAGCGCTCTATGGCATAAGGATTATCGCGTGGTCAATGGAGCCACTAAACTGCATCAGCACAAGCTGTGCCATTCAGGGACTGAATAATCTCAGCAATTATTCGGATGCCCTCGCTGATGCCTCGCTCGTTGAGGGAAGAATAACCAAGAATTAGGGCTCGCTCACTATACGGGCCATACCCGAAGTCACGGACCGGTGCTGAACCCAGTGAGTAGACTGCGACACCGCGTGCTCGGGCCATTTGCTCGAGAACCGCCGCATTGGGAAAGGTGGAAGGCAGATGCCACATCAAATGCATGCCACCGCTCAATCCGGAAAGATGGACGTCTCCAAATTGACTGCGCAGTGAATCTACCAAACAATCTCGCCGCGAACGATAATTCTGCCTAACTCGGCGGAGATGTTGCGTATAGCTGCCATTCTGCATGAAATCCGCCAATACGGCTTGATCCAGCCAGCTGTTGCCGGTGTCCAAAAGCCGCTTGATGGCAATCGCGCGACCTATCAAGAATTTTGGCACGACCATATAACCGATCCGCAATCCAGGGCCGAGTGATTTCGAAAACGTTCCAAGATACATGACTGAACCGCACTTATCCAACCCGGCTAGCGCCATGATCGGCGAGCCTTCATGGGAAAAGTCGCCATTGTAGTCGTCTTCAATTAGTATTGCTCCCACTTCTCCAGCCCACCCGATTATTTGCAGCCGCCGTTTGAGCGATAGGGAGTACCCGGTTGGAAACTGGTGCGACGGAGTCAAGTAGACTAACCGGGCTGGGGTGTTGAACAATCTCTCAACTTGAATTCCGTTTTCATCGACGGGCACCGGATCAAGCTTGGCGCCATAGATCTCGAAGACCGATGTTGCGCCCTGAAAACAAGGGCTCTCGGTTGCAACTCGCGTCCCCTCCCGAATGAACAGTCGAGCGATAATGTTGAGACCCTCCTGAACACCATGCACTATGATGATTTGATCAGGGTCCGGACGAAACCCGCGCGCTGGACCTAAATGTTCAGCAATGGCCTCCCTGAGCTGGCGTAAGCCGGACGGATCCCCATACTCAGTGAGTGCATTGGCAGCCCGCCAAATCACTTTCCCGACGGATCGCCGCCAGATCTTGATTGGAAATGATTCGGGGTTAGAGCGAGTAGCCCAGAAATCGATTTTGATCTTGGATGCATTACGCGTCACAACCTTTAGTTCAGGGCCGTGAAAAGTAACCGTCGGAGGTTGGAAAGAGGGATCGATTTGCTCACCGACAACTTTCGCTGGGAGCATCTTGCTAAAGTGCATGTCGTGAGGGATCTCGTCATTGACATAGGTATGCCCCGCTGGGCGAGCTTTGAGATATCCTTCATTCATCAGCCTCTCGTAGGCGTTGATTACTGTATTGCGAGATATACGAAGCTCTAATGCCAAAGCTCTTGAACTCGGAACCAGCACTCCGGGTTTAAGGGTTCCGCAAAGTATAAGTTCTCGCATCCCATCGAATATCTGAATCTGCAGAGATGTCGCTGACTTGCGATCAATACTCAATGTTATTTGCATAATTAGATAACTTACATAGATAAGGTTGAAGTGTTAATACTTTGATCCATTCGGAGAGCGTCTTCAAGAGGTTTCTGGCTGGGCTATGATTGAGCCGCCACTCGCACTCTTTTAGGATCGAAGGAGAAAAGAAAACAATCAAATTGTTTTCCCTCCGTAGGATGGAAGTGGCTTTTGGTATTCCGTTGTAGCGGCGCATGTGTCGCTTGGCCTGGTTCCAAAAGTTCTCAATGCCGTTGATATGGCTTTTCTCTTCGACGAATGTTTCCGAATGATTGATGCGGACGTGATGGAACTCCGAGACATCCAACACATCGT
>CAMCXA010000065.1 GCA_945883115.1 Alsobacter soli | reverse complement strand
CCGAACAACATTAACATCACGAACATGACAAGCAGTGCGCGATCAACCGTCCACCACCAATCCGCGAGCGGGCCTCTTTCCATCCGCGATGCCATATCTCACCCTTTCCTTGCAGGCCGGAAATCCGGCCGCGCCGCAACCATCGCCCGAAAGCGATCACCGCGATCTTCAAAATTCCGAAATTGGTCAAACGATGCACACGCCGGCGACATCAGAATAACCGGTTCCCCGTCATCTGCTTCCGCATCGTGCGCGGCATCGGCAAGCGCCTGCTCGAGCGTTCCACTCATCGTGTATTGAACGGCACCAACCAGCACGGAAGCAAATTCCTCCGCCGCCTCCCCGATCAAATAGGCCTTTGATATTCTTGGAAAATACCGCGCCAGAGAGGCAATCCCGCCTTCCTTGGATTGTCCACCCGCGATCCAGAAAATCGAACCCGGGAAGCTTGCGAGCGCCTTGCCTGTCGCATCGGCATTCGTTGCCTTCGAGTCATTAATGACCAGCGCCCGCCCAAGATTTCCGACAATTTCCATCCGGTGCGCCAAACCCGGGAAGCTCGCGAGACCTGATCTGATCGCATCATCACTTAATCCAAGCGCAGAAACTGCCGCAATCGCTGCGGCAGCATTTTGAGCATTATGGACGCCGCGCAACGTTCCGATCCCCTCGAGCGACGCAATCGGACGCTCTTCGCCCAGACACGTCCAGAAGAGGTCCGATCCCTTCCTGTGAATACCGGTATCAAGCCGTCGCTCGACAGATACCCTCACGAGCGTCTGCCCTCGAATATCAGCCTGATCGGCGATCGCGTTGCTCCAGGCATCATCAACACCGACAATCGCGGTGTCACTCCCCGAAACAAGCCGCTCTTTAACTTCCGCATAATGCGTCATTGCCCCGTGGCGATCGAGATGGTCAGGCGACAAATTCAGCATAACACCAACGCTTGGCCGAAGATTTGGCGCGAGATCGATTTGAAAACTCGAGCATTCAATCACATGGATGCGCCCCATTTTCGGCGCCTCCAGTGCCAGAATAGCGGTTCCGATATTGCCGCCCATTTGCACATCGTGCCCGGCTTCACGGAATAAATGGGCAATCAACGCCGTCGTTGTCGACTTTCCATTCGTCCCCGTAATCGCAACAAACGATGCCGTCGGCGCGAGAAGAGTACGTTCACGACAGAACAACTCGATATCACCGATGATCTCGATCCCAGCCGCATGGGCTTTTTCAACAGTCCAGTGCGGCGTCGGGTGCGTCAATGGCACGCCGGGAGCCAGAATAAGCGCTGAAAACTCTTTAAAAGATCGATCCTCCAGCGAAACAACCGATATCCCCTGCGCCCGCGCCTGATTGCGGGCAACCTCTGAATCATCCCATGCAGAAACATCAGCCCCGCCTGCCGCCAAAGCGCGGGCCGTCACTATCCCCGAACCACCAAGGCCGAAAAGCGCAACTTTTTGTCTGCAAAATGAGGTGACAGGGGTCATGTCTCTACCTCAATTTCAACGTCGACAGCCCGATCAGGGCCAAAATGACAGAGATAATCCAGAACCGGATGACGATTTGCGGCTCTTTCCACCCCAATTTTTCGAAATGGTGATGGATCGGCGCCATCAGAAAAATCCGCTTGCCGGTCATTTTGAACGACGCCACCTGAATAATGACCGAAACGGCCTCGACAACAAACAAGCCGCCAACAATAGCGAGCACAATCTCGTGCTTTGTCGCGACAGCAATGGTTCCCAAGAGCCCACCCAAAGCGAGTGATCCCGTATCACCCATGAAAATCTGTGCTGGAGGAGCATTGAACCACAGGAACCCCAAACCCGCACCGATCAATGCACCACAAATGACTGCCAACTCGCCAGTGCCCGGAACAAAGTGGATTTGCAGATAATTCGCAAAAATCGCGTTGCCGACCAAATAAGAAATAAACCCGAATGTCGCACCGGCAATCATCACCGGCACAATCGCCAACCCGTCAAGGCCATCCGTCAGATTGACCGAATTGCCCGCCGCCACGATGACAAAGGCTCCAACTACGGCAAAGAAAATTCCGAAATCGAGCAAAACATCCTTGAAAAACGGAATTGCAATCGACGTCGCAAGCGTCCCCGTCCCAACCTGCGAGAGAACATAGCACGCAATTATGGCAATCAGCGCCTCGATCGCCAGTCTTGAACGCCCCGAGAGGCCATTATGCGTTTGCCGCGTAACCTTCAGATAATCATCATAAAAGCCGATTGCACCAAAGGCGACCGTGACCATCAGCACAACCCAGATATAGGGACTCTTGAGATTTGCCCATAACAGCGTGGAAACCAGAACAGCGGTCAAAATCATCAGCCCGCCCATTGTCGGCGTGCCCTTCTTGGTCAAAAGGTGCGATGCAGGGCCATCTTCCCGAATAGGCTGGCCTTTACCCTGTCGAACCCTGAGGCTCGCAATCATGCTCGGGCCGAAAAAGAAAACAAAAAACAAAGAAGTCACAGTCGCCCCGACCGTCCGAAACGTGATGTATCGGAACACGTTGAGACCTCCGAAGGAGGAACTGAAATCAACCAGCCACGTCAGCATTCTTTATTCCCCTTCAGCCCTTTGAACCTAAGTCCCGGCACTTTGTTTTTTCACCGCTTCAACAATCCGGCCCATCCGGCTCCCGAGCGACCCCTTGATCATCAGCGTATCGCCAGATGTGAGAGCACGCGTCACCTGACTTTCGAGTGCAGCAGAATCCCCCGCATACGCGCCACGAATCCGAACCGGAAGCGCGTCCCAAGCGTTTTTCATCAATGGACCACACAAAAACGCTAAATCTGCGCCACTCGCTTCAATTGCCTCCGCGATCTCCGCATGCAGCGTCGGGGCAGCAGGTCCGAGTTCCAGCATATCGCCCAGAATTGCGATCCGCCGACCATTCTTTCCGGTCGCCGCCGCGCCCAAAACGGCAAGCGCCGCGCGCATCGACGCAGGATTGGCGTTGTAGCTCTCGTCAATGATAGTGATCGCGTCATCTCCGGCACCAATCCGGAATTTTTGTCCGCGTCCCGGTGGCGGCTTGATCGCACTGAACGCGCCTGCCGCAGCATCGACATCTGCACCCAGCGCCCCCACACACGCAAGTACGGCGAGACTGTTCAATGCGAGGTGCCGGCCCGGACTGCCATACTCATAGCGCATTCGTTTGCCTAAATAGTCGATTTCAAGCGTGGAATGCTCCGGATCCAATGCGAGAGTAACAAGCCGGACATCGGCACCTTCCGCGGCACCAAAACTCACAATGCGCCCCGCACGCTCTTTCGCGTATCCTACCAGCCTGTCAAAATGAGGATTATCCAGATTGAGAACCGCCGTTCCGCCCTGCTCCAAGCCAGCGAAAATCTCCCCTTTTGCATCGGCTATGCCTGCAACCGACTTGAAAAACTCGAGATGGACGGCTTCGACTGTTGTGACAAGCGCCACATGCGGCCGCACCATCTTTGACAAAGGCGTGATTTCACCCGCGTGATTCATCCCGATCTCGAACACGCCGTAGCGCGTTGTCTCAGGCATTCGCGCAAGTGTCAGCGGCACACCGAAATGATTATTATAGGAGGCAACCGAAGCATGCGCCTCGCCCTGAAGCGCCAATACCGTTCGCAGCGCGTCCTTTGTTCCGGTTTTACCAACCGACCCCGTTACCGCACAAATCCGCGCAGATGAGCGTTCCCGCGCCGCGATCCCGAGTGACTGTAAACTGTCCAGCGTATCCTCGACCGCGATGACGGGACCAGTATTCTGCAACTCCGCATGATGGGCGACATTGATCAGCGCCGCGGCAGCGCCCTTGTCGAAAGCGGCACGAACAAATGCGTGTCCGTCGCGGCTATCGCCCGTCAGCGCAACAAACAAATCACCCGGCTGAAGGGTACGCGTATCAATTGACACGCCGGAAATGTCCGGAATTGCGCCTGAATCGGTTCCTCCGAGAGCAGCTATCAAGCGATCCGACGTCCAGATAGGCTTCATGGCATCATTCCTTTCAGAATAGTGTCCACGGCTTCGTGGTCAGAAAACGGAATGGTCCTGTCGCCGATAATCTGGCCGGTTTCGTGTCCCTTCCCCGCAATCAGCAAGACATCGCCCGATTGCATCAAATTGATCGCCGTTCGAATGGCCTCGAAACGGTCCGCGATTTCACCTGCGCCCGGGCAAGCCTCGAGAATGGCCGCCCGGATCGTCGCCGGATTTTCGCTGCGTGGGTTATCGTCGGTCACAATCACGAGATCGGCATTATGAGCGGCAATAGCGCCCATCAGCGGACGCTTTGCACGATCACGATCACCGCCACACCCGAAGACACAGATCAACCGCCCCGTCGCGGACGAGCGTAGTGCCCGCAATGCGTGCTCCAGCGCCTCGGGCTTGTGGGCGTAATCAATAACGATCAGCCCATCCCTAAAATACCCCACGCGCTCCAACCGGCCCGGGACACCCCTCAACGTTGAAATCGCAGCCAGAACCTGCTCAACCGGCACGCCAGCCATGATCGCCAAACCTGCCGCGACCAAAGCGTTTGAAACTTGGAAGTCGCCCAATAACGGTACCTTGATCGAATGGACGGCGCCGTCTTTGGTTGCGAGCTCGAGATGCTGGTCAAACCCGTCACGACGCAACGCCGTGATCCTGAGATCGTCACCCTTCCATCCGGTGCTGAACACCCGGATACCGCGCTTGGCCGCAATCGCCCTGACTGTTTCGGCAACAAAATCATCGGAATTGACGACTGCAACGCCATCAATCGGTAAGAGCGTATCGAAAAGCCGCATTTTAGCTGCAAGATAAGCATCCCGCGTACCATGATAATCAAGATGATCATGGCCGAGATTAGTGAAGGCCGCCGCGGTCAGACGCACCCCGTCAAGACGGCGCTGATCCAACCCATGCGAGGAGGCTTCCATCGCGAGATGCGTCACACCATCGCGCGCAAGATGATCAAGCGTCTCGTGCAAACTGACCGGATCAGGCGTTGTGAGAGAGCCATAATGAGCTCCCGCGCCACTGATCACACCGATTGTGCCGAGGCTCGCGGCGTTCTGTCCGCAATGGATCAAAATCTGGCGTGTAAAATCCACTACCGAAGTCTTGCCACTCGTCCCGGTAACCGCAAGAATTTTCGCGGGCTGGGACGGATAAAAACGGGCAGCGGCCTCGGCAAGTGCGAGACGTATATCCGCAACCCGAATATAAATGTCGGGCGACATCCCCGCGGGAGCGGAGAGAGGTTCCCCGATAACGGCAATTGCACCCGCCTGAACCGCGGCAGCGGCGAATTGAGTGCCATCCACCCGCGAACCCGGCATCGCAAAAAACACCATACCCGGTCGTACCTGACGACTATCCGCCGTCACGCCTGCCACGTCGAGCGTGCTGATTGAGCCTGTTACCGGGAAAAGCGCGCCAAGCTTCATTTTGTGCCCCATGCCCCGAGCTTGACCATTGTCGGGAAAGGCATCACGGGTGGCTCGCTGCGGGGAACCAGACCGAGAAGCGGTGCAACACGCTCCAAGATCAGACCTGTAACCGGGCCCGCATTTTGCCCGGCGGTTCTGTAGCCATACGTCCCCTCTACCGCCTGCGGATCATCCAGCATTGTGAGAAGCAGATATCTCGGCTTGTCCGCTGGCGTGACCGCCATAAAGGTTGTCAGCACCGTCTTGTTGTCATACCCGCTCTTGCCCGATTGATCGGCCGTACCGGTTTTACCACCCACAAAATAGCCTGGAATGGCCGCTGCCCGAGCCGTTCCCTCGGTTGCATTCAACCGCATCACATACCGGATTGCCTCGCTCGTCTCCGGCGAAATCACCTTTGTCGCCATCGCACTGGCTTGTTCGGGAGTACGGGGCAGAAATGTCGGCGGAATGAGATAGCCTCCATTCACCAGCGCGGCGGTTGCCATCACCGCCTGCAGAGGCGAAACAGCCAGTCCATGCCCATATGCAATCGTGATGGTGCTGAGCTCTGACCAGCGCTTGGGCAATTGTGGCGCGGCACTTTCCGGTAGTTCGGTTTGCAACCGGTCCAGTATACCCATCTTTTTCAGAAAGGCCTGATGGCCGGGAATTCCAACACCGAGCGCCATTCGGGCGCTTCCAATATTTGACGAATGAATAAACACTTCAGGAACTGTCAAAATGCGGTTTTGGGGATGAAAATCACCAATTTTAAAGCGCCCGTAACGAATGCCTGCGCGCGCATCAAGTGTCGAGTTGATCGTGAATTTACCGGAGTCGAGCGCCATTGCCGTGGTCAAGGCCTTGAAAGTGGAGCCCATCTCATAGGTACCAACAACAATACGGTTGATGGCATCGACTTTCTGGGCCTCCGCAGGGAAATTCGGGTCAAAATCCGGCAGGGATACAAGCGAGATGACTTCACCGGTTGTGGCGTCAAGAATTACTCCTGATGCTGCCCGAGCTTTGTATTTCTCGATTGCTTTCTGCAATTCATCACGCATGGCATGTTGAACACGCAGATCAATCGAGAGCGCGACAGGCTTTAGATCGTCCGACTGGATGTTGAGTCCCGCACCCTTGAGGTCAGCCAAACCTTGGCCATCTATGTATTTTTCAATGCCTGAAATCCCGGTATTGTCGATATCAGCTGTCCCGATCACATGGGCAGCCTCCGAACCATTCGGGTAAATCCGTTTGTTCTCGGCTGTAAACCCGAGCCCCGGCAGCCCGAGATTATGAATTTCCTTTTGCTTCTGAGGCGACAATTCACGCTTGATCCACTCGAAGCACCGGTCTGATGCAAGCTTTTCGCGCAGCCTGCGGGGATCAAGATCAGGCAGAACCGCGGTGATCATCTCAACCGCCTCGTCGGCATCGAGTACTTTGCACGGCTCGGCGAAAAGCGAAACAGTTTTAATGTCAGTAGCGAGTACAGTTCCGTTTCGATCCAGAATGTCGGGGCGTGCAGTTGCTGTCGCCTCCGACGGAAAGGCGATCTTTTGAACTTCGCCCGGATACAGAGCGAGCATGGCGAGTTTCCATACAATCAACCCGTAAAAAACGATAAAGCCAAACCCGAGCCAGAGAATACGCCCGCCACTCTTGTGTATCCGCATCCGGAATAAAGATTGGAAGATCCGCACAAAGAGAGACGGGCGCAGCAAAACATCCGGCCCGACGGCCAATGGCTCGGCTCGCGCCATATCAAAAAGACGATGATCAATTTTCATTGCTTGGCCCCTCGCTTGCCGTGGAGGGAACCTTGACGCGGGCATGACCAGAATGCGCAGATGGAGATGATGGATGATCCTCTCCGAGCGAAAGGAGCTTGTCGCCAATCATGTCAACAGTTGTGGAACGATCGGGTATCTCAGCCCATCCTGCAATCTGGTGCACTCTCAATGTTGTTAGCTGTGAATTGGCATGTGCGAGTTTTTGCAATCGCTCGGGACTGTTGAGCTGCTGCCACTCTGCATGCAGCGTGCTGATCGCATCCTTTTCCCTGGCAATATCGCGCTTTAATTTTGCAACCTGCTCGGAAAGATAAATCGTTTCATATTTGACGCGATACAGATAGACCGCCGAACCGACGAGCACAAAAACTGCGATGAGATGAAAAATGCGTGGCATGGTCAGTACCCCCCTGCCAGCTCTGGAAAATCATCATCCGCAATCCGCTCCGCGACCCTCAACTTGGCCGACCTTGCGCGCGGATTAAGCCTGATCTCGGCATCCCCCGCTGTAATCGGCTTGCGTGTTACGAGCGAAAAACGCGCCCGTTCCTGATGTGTTTGAGGCAGGTGACGCGACGGTGCTGCAGTTCGCCCGGAACGCTCGGTCATGAAATCCTTGACGATCCTGTCTTCAAGCGAATGAAAGGTCACAACAGCCAGGCGACCACCCGGCGCGAGCACCGCCTCCGCTGCCTCAAGCCCGCGCTCCAACTCGCCCAATTCGTCATTCACCGCAATCCGCAACGCCTGAAAGGTGCGCGTCGCAGGATTGATCGCATCCCCCTGAACCCAGACGACAGACGCAACCAGTTTCGCGAGCGCACTCGTCGTCGTAATCGGCTCGACCGCACGCGCCTTCACGATCGCGCGCGCAATCGCACGTGACCGACGCTCCTCGCCATAGCGCCAGAGAATATCGGCAATCTCCGCTTCTTCCAGCGTGTTGACGAGATCCGCGGCACTCGGCCCCTTGCGCTCCATCCGCATATCCAGCGGCCCGTCAAACCTGAAAGAAAACCCTCGCTCAGCCTCGTCAATCTGCATGGACGAGACACCAATATCGAGCACAACACCATCGGCAGGATCAAAACCATTCTCAGTGGCGATCTCGGCCAAATCACCAAACCGCCCTTCGACGAGCGTCAATCGGCCCGAAAATTCAGCGACGACAGCAGCACCCGCTTCAACTGCATCTGGATCACGATCTATCCCCAGAACACGGCAATCGTGTGACGCCTCAAGCAACGCCCTGGAATACCCCCCTGCGCCAAAAGTACCATCGATTAAATGCTTTTCCGGTCCCGGATTCAGCGCGACAAGCATCTCCTGCAACAGCACCGGCACATGGCGCTCTTGGGCTTGGCTCTTCTGAGCCTTCATTGATGCGACTTCACGCGCCATAAGCGATACTGATCACGAAACTGGGGACACCGAACTTAAGCAACCATTAATGCCTCGCCATGGTTAAGATTTGGTTGATTCGGTTGAAGTTTGCTCACAATAAGCAAAGACGCTCACGTTTTTTGAGCACCGGACAAAGCCTACCATTTTTACGAATTTTACCCGCTCATTCGGTCAAATATGCCAGTCGGTCTGTAAGCCGGGTTCTGTATGGCGCGGGATCTCTCCCACACGTGACGGCCATTCATCTGGGACGGCTGTTGCCAGCCGCCTCAAGCAACCAACCCGGGCAGGAAGGGTGAAGCCCCTCGGGCGGCAAGCCGCCCATCCCGCCCCTATTCGGTTTTGCTCCCGGTGGGGTTTGCCATGCCGCGCCCGTTGCCGGCCGCGCGGTGCGCTCTTACCGCACCTTTTCACCCTTACCCTCGGCCAAAGCAAAGGGCGGTATCTTTTCTGTGGCACTTTCCCTGAGGTCGCCCCCGCCGGACATTATCCGGCACCGTTTCTCCATGGAGCCCGGACTTTCCTCCCGTCTTGCGACGCGCGGCCGTCCGACCGACTGGCATTTGTCCTCGTAACACGATTGCGAAACGACTTCACCCAAATTCAGTTGCCCAAACTGGCAATGACGATTTTCGCTTTCGCGCAATAGGCGCGATTGGCGGCATTCATCCGCCGCGCATCATGCCCGCTCTGATAGCGCATCAACGTCTTGCAGAGATCGCCATGCGAGAGTTGATAGGCCAAAGCCAGATATTTCACCCCGTATTTAATGTTCATTTCAGGATCAAAAAGGCCTTTCGCATTGCCGCGATAACCCAATCCGCGTGCCGTTGCAGGCACAATTTGCATCAAGCCGACGGCATTTCCGTTACGGACGAGAGGCTTATAGCCGCTTTCAATTGTGATCACCGTGTGGATCAAATCCGGGTCAAGGCCGCTTTCCAAGGCATATTTCGTTACCAGAAGATCAATCGGTGAATTCGCATCGAGCTTGGCACCGTTTGCTTGGTTGATTGGTCCTTCAATCTGCGTTGTCGAAGGCTTCCTGGCAACTTGATCAGAAGCTTGAGCATTTTTTCCAACGCTCAACAGGCTCAGTGACACGAGTGTACCTAGAATAAAAAGACGCATGGTCTTTCTCCCTTCAATCAATACCTGCGAACTGATTTGAGCTCGCATCAATGCGTGGCCGGATTGGCCAGTTTGGGGGATTGGGCGATAAGGCTCCGTGCAGGAGCACGCGTGAATGGTCGGCCTCGTCTGAAAGCCGATGAATGGTGTCGAGCTTCAATTGCGCGAAGATCGACACCACCGCGACATCAGTCCGCGGAGTGCCGGATAATGCCCGTCTTTCGAGCAGAATTGTGGTCGGAATAATCCAATGCAGCCTTATTTTATCCGGTAAATTACCGATAAATCAGTGAAATATATGGATTTGATCAGGGTATTTACCGATTTCTGCAGCTCAGCCTAAGCCTGGCCGCACTTCCGGAAAGTGCTCGAATAAATTTCTGAGTGCCATCACAAGTTCGGCTGCATGGCGCTTTCGACCCTGCTTGAAAGCCGCTTTGATGTCGTCGACGATCATGTCCCTGACATGTTCGAGCCCGTGCGCCTGATGCATCAGATAGGAGGCAAGTGCCGCCGCCGCGACTTCCGGAATGTGCTCGTGCTCGGCAATCGCATCGATTTGCTCCGGATCGAGCCCGCAAAATCCGCAAATATCAATCGCCGAGATCATGCAGGTTTCTCCACGCCACCAAAGCCGATAATCAGGCTAGCCGCATCGAAGTCCAAGGAGCAATTCGGGAAAAAGCCTAGGCCGCCTGCCGCGCCCGCTCGGGCCTCAGACCAAGCAAATGGCAGATCGCATAAACCAGTTCCGCACGGTTCATGGTATAAAAATGAAAATCAGATACGCCCTGATCGAGAAGATCAAACACCTGCTCGGCAGCAACTGTTGCAGCCACAAGACGCCGCGTCGCAGCATCATCATCCAGCCCGTCAAACCGCTTTGCCAGCCATGCAGGGATCGATGCTCCGGTTTTCGCAGCAAAACTCGCCGTCTGCTGGAAGTTCTGCACCGGCAATATCCCGGGGATCACCGGAATCGTAATGCCCCGCGCCCGCACACGATCAAGATACCTGAAATAGAGGTCATTATCGAAGAAAAACTGAGTGATCGCCCGCGTCGCACCCGCATCCACCTTGGCCTCGAGCACATCGATATCGGCCTCGATCGTCGCACTTTGCGGATGTTTTTCGGGATAGGCCGAGACCGAAACATCGAACGGCCCGAGCGCCAGAATACCCCGGACCAGATCAGCCGTCGTCCGGTATCCCTCCGGATGCGGCACATAATCGGTTCCGACGCCTGTTGCCGGGTCACCCCTCAGCGCAACAATATGACGAACACCCGCCGCGCGATAAGCACGGATGACATCGTCAACATCTGCCCGCGATGCACCGACGCAGGTCAAATGCGCAGCAGGACGTAAAGACGTCTCGCGCACAAGACGCGCCACTGTCCCTTCCGTCCGCTCGCGTGTCGAGCCACCGGCTCCATAAGTGACCGAGACAAAATCCGGATTGAACGGCGCAAGCCGTTCAATCGCATCCCAGAGCACCGGCTCGGCGTCAGTGTTCTTTGCCGGAAAAAATTCGAACGAGACCCTGAGAGAGCTCGGAGCCCCGCTTCGGCTAACCCGCTTCGAGATGGAGTTCATCATGCAACCTCCCGACCAGTCTCAATGGTTGCACGCGACACAGACTGCCGCCTGTCACGCGCCAGAAAGAGCGAAACCGTCAATTCCTTGTCGTATGCATCCGGCGGAGCGATATCGACATGACCAACCGCGTCGAGACCAGCTTCAACCAGCCATTGCGTCATCTGTCCCATCGAGAATCCGAGTCTGCGATGCGCTTGTGTTTCCCGTAAGAATTCAAGTTCGTGCGGCGCAAAATCCACCACAAGCAATCGTCCGCCCGGTGCCAAAGCCTTTTTTGCCTCTTTCAGCGCCCGCGCCGGATCATCGAGAAAATGCAGAACCTGATGCACAATCACAAGATCAAACGCGTCGGATTCCGTCGGCAACGCATAGATGTCGCCCTGCCGAAGCTCGACGCGCTTGAGCCCGGCCCGTTCGAGGTTGGCCCGCGCAACAGCCAACATGGCGTGGCTTGCATCAATCCCGACAACACGCTCCGCCTGCGCACCAAAAACTTCGAGGATCCGCCCCGTTCCCGTACCGAGATCAAGCACATTCACCAGCGGATCGTCACCGATCATGCGCTTCATTGCGGCCTCGACCACATCATCCGGCGCATGGAGAGACCGGATCCGGTCCCATTCGGCGGCGTGACAATTGAAAAACGCTTCCGCCGTTTTCGCGCGCGCCACTCTCACGGCGCCGAGGCGTGACTTGTCCGCCGCAATAATCGTATCTGCCGGGTCGATCTGCTCCGCGAGCATCCGCGCAAGATGCGCCGCTGCCGTCCGCTCCGGTATTCGGAAAAATGCCCACGCGCCCTCGCGGCTGCGCTCGACAAGGCCTGCCTCGACCATCAGCTTGAGATGGCGCGAAATACGCGGCTGGGATTGCCCGAGAATATCCGTCAGATCGGAAACCGTCAGTTCGCCCTCGACGAGCAATGCAAGAATGCGAACACGCGTATCTTCGCCGGCTGCTCGTAGTCCGGCAACCAGTTCCGCAAGCGGGAAAGATACATTTGAAACCGGCAGGCGCTTCATCATCTCGTCTCGCTTCTAATTTAACACATAAAGATATCTTTATATCATTAAATCAATAAAGCAAGTGGTTTGTGAAACCCTCAAAGAGGCGCCATGACCCCACAATCAGGAGCCTTTGACGATCCGCGTTCGCCGCCCGATCAGCACGACACCAACAACGGCAACAGCAAAAATCCATGTCAGCAGATCAACCTGCTCGCCATTCACCCACGCAGCAAACGCCAATGTAACAAAGGTTTGCAGCAATTGCGTCTGGCTCACGCGGGCTTGGCCACCCATTGCAAGCCCCGTATTCCAGAAGAAAAAGCCGACATATTGGCTCATCAATCCGAGATAGAGAAACGCGCCCCAATGCGGTAAGGGAACGGCAAAAAGATCGCTGGGCGCGGTCAGAACGGCGAAGGGCAACGTCACAGGCAGACTGATCACAACAGTCCAGGAGATAACCTCCCACCCCGGTCGGCTCTTCGTTAATCTGGCGAGCACCGTATACCCCGAGGCCGCGCTGAGAACCGCACCCAGCAGCAAGATATCACCAAGCCCGAAACCGCCCTCGCCATCACGAAGCGAGAACCCGATAACCAGCGCCGCGCCCACCAGCGCACTCAGCCAGAACCCGAAAGAGGGCCGCTCTCGCGCCGCAATCGCGCCAAAAAGCGCGACAACCAGCGGCAAAATCCCGAGCACAACGCCGCCATGCGAAGCCGGCACAAGACGCATCGCAAAACCTGTAAAGCCCGGGAAGCCGACAATCACAAACACAGCTGCAATACCAAGCCGCATCAACTCTGAACGCGTTGGCACGGAGCGCTTCAAAACCACCAACACACACAGCGCCACAAGTCCCGCGAGTGCCGCGCGCCCCATCGTCACAAACCACGGATCAAGCGAGACGACTGCAATCCGCGTCATCGGCAATGTGACGCCAAAAATGATTACGCCGATAGTTCCGATAATCAGCCCGAGCGTTTCGCGCGACAACCCCTTCAAAGTGTCACCTCGGCCCGTGCCGCATCCGCGACGCCAATCCGGACTTTCGCGCCGCAATCCCGAACGAGCAGTGTCGCCAACGCCTCGGCCGCCGCCAACGGATCACCCGCACCGTTCGATTGTAACGTTACGATAGCGCGCTTTGTTGCGGGCGTGATGATCGAGCGCGCATCCTGCCGCCAGTTCCACCGTCTGCAAAGCACATGTCGTGCATCCGCATAGACAACTTCACCCTCTTTCGGTGGATCATTCGGATCGTCTCCCACTTCTGCCGCCATATCGATGAACGTGTCACCCGCGCGCGAAAACCGGAACGCGAACGGCCCCTCCGTCTTGTCGAGATCGTCCGCGCCAACGCATAATTCATGCGCCAGCGATATCCCGTTATACGCATCCACAAAACCGTTGATCCACGGCAA
>CAMCXA010000064.1 GCA_945883115.1 Alsobacter soli | reverse complement strand
CGAGACCTGTGCTGATGGATTGACGTTTTTAAGATCATAAATCAGCTGCGCCAGATCTTCGATCGAGTAAATGTCATGATGCGGCGGAGGCGAAATCAGCCCGACACCCTGTGTCGAGTGCCGCACCTTCGCAATCACTGCATCCACCTTGTGGCCGGGCAATTGTCCGCCTTCGCCGGGCTTGGCACCCTGCGCCATCTTGATCTGCATCATGTCCGAATTGACGAGATATTCCGTCGTTACGCCAAAGCGGCCCGATGCAACCTGCTTGATCGCCGAACGCATGGAATCGCCATTCGCCATCGGCTTGTAACGATCTGACTCTTCGCCGCCCTCGCCTGTATTGGACTTACCGCCAATCCGGTTCATCGCAATCGCAAGCGTCGTGTGCGCCTCGCGTGAGATCGAGCCATAGGACATCGCTCCCGTCGCAAAACGCTTCACGATGGACGTTGCGCTTTCCACTTCGTCGAGCGGCACAGCCTTTCGGCCATCGTCTTCCGCGCTCTTGATGCTGAAAAGGCCCCGAATGGTCAAAAGTCGTTCGGATTGTTCGTTCAACAACTTGGCATATTCGCGGTATTTATCCTGCGCATTGCCGCGCACGGCGTGCTGCAACAACGACACCGATTGCGGCGACCACGCATGCGCTTCGCCGCGTATCCTGAAGGCGTATTCTCCACCCACATCGAGCGCATTGCGCAAAACAGGCGAATTGCCGAACGCGTCCGAATGACGGCTGACGGTTTCGGCTGCCACTTCCGCAAGCCCCACGCCACCGATACGTGAATGCGTGCCTGCAAAATATCGCTCTACAAAGCTGTCAGCCAAACCGATGGCATCGAAAATCTGCGCGCCACAATAGGATTGATAGGTCGAGATGCCCATCTTTGACATCACCTTCAAAATCCCCTTGCCGACCGACTTGATGAAACGCTTCTCGACTTCATAGGCCGAGACTTCATCCTGCAAATCCTTCGCCATCGCCCCGAGCGTTTCAAACGCGAGCCATGGATTGATCGCTTCCGCGCCATAGCCTGCAAGACACGCGAAGTGATGAACTTCCCGCGCCTCGCCTGTTTCGACCACGAGACCTACCGACGTACGCAATCCCTTGCGGATCAAATGATGGTGGACTGCAGCGGTGGCAAGCAAAGCAGGCATCGGAATCCGGTCCGGCCCGACCATGCGGTCAGACAAAACAATAATGTTGTACCGGCCTTTGACAGCCGCTTCCGCGCGTTCGCACAGACGCTCAAGCACGTCATGCATGCCATTGGCACCCTGCTCGGTCGGATAGGTAATATCGAGCGTCTTGGTATCAAAACTATCTTCGAAATGGCCGATACTGCGAATTTTTTCGAGGTCGCCATTCGTCAGAATAGGCTGGCGCACTTCCAACCTTTTGCGGCGCGAATTGCCTTCAAGATCAAAAATATTCGGCCGTGGCCCGATAAACGAGACGAGGCTCATCACGAGCTCTTCGCGGATCGGATCAATCGGCGGGTTCGTGACTTGGGCGAAATTCTGCTTGAAATAGGTGTAGAGTAGCTTCGACTTGTCCGACATCGCCGAAATCGGCGTGTCCGTGCCCATCGAGCCGACAGCTTCCTGTCCCGTTGTCGCCATCGGCTCCAACAGAAGGTCAATGTCTTCGCGGGTATAGCCGAAGGTCTGCTGGCGATCGAGCAGCGACACATCCGTGCGCGGCGCGCGCGGCTCGACAGGACGTAAGTCCTCGAGCACGATCTGCGTGTTCTTCAGCCAGTCCGCATAGGGGCTCGCCGTGGAGAGACTTTCCTTGATTTCCTCATCCGAAATGATCCGGCCTTCTTCAAGGTCGACCAACAGCATTTTGCCCGGCTGAAGGCGCCATTTCTTGACAATCGACTCTTCCGGAACCGGCAACACGCCCATCTCGGACGCCATCACCACAAGCCCCTCATCGGTAATATAATACCGCGCCGGACGCAGACCATTCCGGTCCAGCGTGGCCCCAATCTGGCGACCATCCGTAAACGCGACAGCGGCAGGGCCATCCCATGGCTCCATCAGCGCGGCGTGATATTCGTAAAAGGCACGACGCTGCTCATTCATCAGCGGGTTACCCGCCCATGCTTCTGGGATCAACATCATCATCGCATGCGCGAGCGAGTATCCGCCCTGCACCAGAAATTCGAGCGCATTATCAAAACACGCCGTATCCGACTGGCCTTCATAGGAAATCGGCCAGAGCTTCGAGATTTCAGCCCCGAACAATTCGGAATCAACCGAGGCCTGACGCGCTGCCATCCAGTTCACATTGCCGCGCAACGTGTTGATCTCGCCATTATGCGCCACCATCCGGTACGGATGCGCCAAAGACCAGGTCGGAAACGTGTTGGTCGAGAAGCGCTGATGCACGAGTGCAACCGCCGACTCGAGCCGTGGATCACGCAAATCAGGGAAATAATCACCCAATTGGGTCGCCAGCAGCATGCCCTTGTAGACAAGCGTCCGGGCCGACAGGGACACCGGATAAAAGCCCTTCGTCGCAGCATTTCCAAGCGTGTAGATCGTGTTCGAAATCACCTTGCGGATGATGAACAGCCTGCGCTCGAAGGCATCGGTATCTGCAATCGCGGCGCTCTTGCCGATGAAAATTTGCCGGTGCGTCGGCTCGGTCGGCTTGACGCTCTCGCCGAGGCAGGAACTATCCACCGGAACATCGCGCCAGCCAAGAAAAACGAGGCCTTCATCAGCCACGACCTTCTCGACAATCGCAACGCAGAGTTTGAGCCCCTCGGGGTCCCGCGGCAGAAACAGATGGCCAACAGCGTATTGCTCGGGCGCAGGCAGGGTAAAGCCGAGCTTTGCACATTCCTCGCTCAAGAACAGATGCGGGATTTGCACCAGCATACCGCAGCCATCGCCTGCCTTCGGATCAGCGCCAACAGCACCGCGATGATCAAGATTGAGCAGGATTTGCAGCCCCATCTCGACAACAGAATGGGACTTGCCGCGTTTCATGTCAGCAACAAAACCGACACCGCAGGCATCTTTCTCGAACGACGGATCATACGAGCCCTGCGCCAATGGCAAGCCCGAATCCCGCATGATGATCGGTTTCGACGACACATCACTATTCAGCTTGGTGACGCCAACCTCTGATGGATCTCTGCTCATGGTCATCTCCCCGGTCCCTGTCCTGAATTCTCGTCCACACTGATCATCCGTCAAGGATTTTCAGCGTGTTCCGGGGCAGTTATTCTGAGGAGTGAGGGTCGCGCCCCGTCTTGCGCCCGCTCCTTGCGGGCGCCTCCGGCGTTTACCGGCGAGCGCCCAAATCCCGCGGTTTGCGGGTGGCACGTTTATCGCCTCGATTTGCGTCGCACGAAAATGCCGAGGCCACTATGACCTTCGCATTCACCCGCATCGACAATCCAAACCGAAAAACCATTGTGCTCTGTCTTTAACGTTGTATTAAATGGGACAGTATTACTGTCCTATCTGAAGTGACGATTGCATTTTTTTTGAGGTGACACAAGGGGTCAGCCCGCCAAAATTTCGGTCGCCGTTTGGACACTTTCAATTATGCGGTTAAGTGTGCCGTGTGGATCATCATCAAAGGGAAGAATCATGCTGAATTTGGCGAGTGATAATGTTGTCGGCGCAAGCAAGCCCGTGCTGGAAGCGCTTATTGCCGCCAATGATGGCGCTGAAAACTCCTACGGATCCGACCAGTTCAGCACCCGCGCCGAAGAAATGCTCGCTGAAATTTTCGAGCATGAGGTGAAGGTCTTTCTCGTCAGCACGGGGACCGGCGCGAATGCCCTTGCGCTCTCGGCGTTGTCGCCGCCCTGGGGTGCGATCTTCTGTCACGAAGAAAGCCACGTCATTGACGATGAATGCGGCGCACCGGAAATGTTCACAGATGGCGCAAAACTCGTCGGTATTGCGGGTGTTGCAGGCAAAATAACGCCAGAAGCACTCGAACGCACGCTCACCCGCTATCCCAAAGGCGTCATCAAGGCCGTGCAACCGGCAGCCTTGTCAATCTCGCAAGTGACCGAAGCCGGCACACTCTATTCGCTCGATGAAATTGCCGCGCTCGGGGCAACCGCGAAGAAACACGGCATCTTCTATCATCTGGATGGCGCGCGCTTCGGCAACGCCCTTGTCTCACTCGGATGCACTGCGGCCGAAATGACATGGAAATCAGGCGTCAACGTCGTATCGTTCGGCGCCACCAAAAATGGCTGCCTTGCCTGCGAGGCCGTTATTTTCTTCGACCCGAAACAGGCCGAGACCTTCGCCTTCCGCCGCAAGCGCTCGGGCCACACAGTGTCGAAAGGCCGCCTGCTCGGAGCGCAAATGGTCGGGTATCTCGAGGGAAACCATTGGATCGACAATGCCCGTCACGCCAATGCGATGGCCCAGAAACTCGCCAATGGTCTGGCGACAACGCCGGGCGCGCACCTGCCTTGGCCGACCGAAGCCAACGAGGTTTTCGTAATCCTGCCAGCGAAGGTTCATACCGCCCTCGCCAAAGCGGATATCAAAGCCGCGCCATGGGCGAGCTTGAGCCTGCCGCCGAATATTCATGTGCGGGAAGGCGAGGCATTCTGGCGCTTTGTGACATCTTTTGCGACCCGCACCGAGGACATTGATCATGTGATTGGCGTCGCACACGGCGCCTGAACAATCCGGCTCGACACGCATCGAGCCGGATCAATATCACTCGGAAAAGCGCCCTCAGGCGGCCTTTGCCGCACCTTCAAGTACACGCGATCCTGAATTTGCCGCAATCGGAATGTGGCGCGGCTTCTTCGCTTCAGGAATTTCACGCACGAGATCGACATGCAACAGGCCGTTTTCGAGGCTTGCGCCCATTACCTGCACATGATCAGCGACTTGGAAACGTCGCACAAAGGCGCGCGCGGCAATTCCCTGATGCAGGATTTCGCGTTTCGTTTCTTCCACAGCAGCCTGCTTTTCGCCCGTCACGGTCAGGGCGTTTTCCTTGATTTCGATAACAAGCTCGTCAGCCGTAAACCCCGCAACGGCGATGCTGATGCGATATTCGTTTTCGCTCACGCGTTCGATATTGTAAGGCGGATAAGAATTCGTCTCGGCCGGACCAACCTGATCGAGCATCGAGAAGAGACGATCAAACCCGATGGTTGACCGGTAGAGAGGTGATAAATCAAAATGACGCATGGCATATCCTCCAGTTGAAGCGACATGATACGGTTCGCCGGAATGGCCGAACCAATACTGTGCAGCCATCATGGCCTGCACATTACTAGAGGTAGGAACCGCTATTCAGGCTTTCAAGAGGGCCAGTTTCAATTCTCCCGCAGACCCAACGGTGTGCGCCAATCTCGAAAGACGTAAAAAATGCGCCAGCGCGTCTACCCGTCCCCGTCCTACGATCTGGTTTCGGTCCCGGAAAATCCTGTCCCTGAGGATGCCGAACCTTTGGTCGTCAAAACCACTGGCGGGATTAAACTCAGAGCCGCCCGCTGGCGTCCGACCGGAGCGGACAGAAAAACCGTCATGGTCATTTTATCAGGCCGCACCGAATTCATGGAGAAATACTGGGAGACGATCAGCGACCTCCGCTCCCGCGGCTTCCATGTCGTTGCCTTTGACTGGCGTGGTCAAGGCGGGTCGGATCGGCTTCTCCCTAACCCTGCAAAAGGCCATATCCCGCGCTTTGACGATTACCTCGACGACCTAGACGCCATCATGAAAAAGGCCGTGGCCCCGCTCAGCGATTTGAAACGCCATGCGCTCGCGCACTCCATGGGCGGCGCGGTCCTGCTCCGCGCACTCCTGCGCGATGACACGCTGTTCGAGCGCTGCACCCTCTCGGCCCCCATGATCGGCCTCGCATTTGAGCGGCTCAAGAAAAATGCCCGCTTCCTCGTCAGCCTTCTCGCCATTCTCGGCTTCAGCGAGCGCTATGTCCCGGGCGGCTCGCCCGCACCCACAATGCCTTTCGCGGATAATCCGCTCTCCACAGACCGCGAAAGACATGAACGCGCCGACGCGGTCATCGCTGCCGCCCCCCATCTCGGCATTGGCAGTCCGACCATTGGCTGGGTTGCAACCGCCTTTGCGGCCATGGCCGAGTTACAAGATCCCGAAACAGCGCTCGCAATCAACACACCGGTCCTCATTGCCGCAGGAGCGCATGACCGCATCACATCGACGCCGATTGCCGAAACATTCGCCTCCCGCATGCCGAACGGTCGTTTTCTGAAGCTGGATGGTGCCGAGCACGAAATCCTGCTCGAGCAGGATCATTTGCGCGCCAAATTCTGGGCCGCCTTCGATCAATTTGGCCTGGAACCTGCGCCCACGATCAGCGATTGAGCAGTTTCATCGCCTCTTCATGCACACGCTTGTCACCCGCGGCGATGATGGAGCCGCCCGCAGCTGCCGGCCCACCCTGCCAATTGGTGATCACGCCACCAGCGCCCTCGATGATCGGGATAAGCGCCACGACATCATAGGGCTTGAGGTTCGATTCAATCACCAGATCCATATGCCCCGCCGCCACCATGCAATAGGCGTAGCAATCACACCCGTATCGCGTCAGCCGCACGCTCTTCTCGACCCGATAAAACGAATCGAGATCACCACCCGTGAACATTTGCGGCGACGTGTTCGAGAGTGTTGCCTCTGCCAAGGACGCGCAAGGCCGCACATGCAAGCTGCGCTCACCCAGCGGACTGCGCAAGGTTGCACTCCCGCAATCACCAAAAAACCGCTCCTTTGTGAAGGGTTGGTGCATCATGCCATAGGCGGGCACGCCGTTCCGCATCAACCCGATCAAAGTTCCCCACACGGGCAGCCCGGAGATAAACGCCTTCGTCCCGTCGATCGGATCAAGCACCCAGACAAACTCGGCATCCGGATTTTCCGCCCCGAATTCCTCGCCAACAATTCCATGTTCGGGGAAGGTTTCCTTGATCCGTTTGCGCATTACAGTTTCGCTGGCGCGATCCGCTTCGGTCACCGGATCAAACACCCCGCCACGGGATTTATCGATCGAGGCAAGCGTGGAGCGAAAAAATGGCATGATCGCCGCTGCCGACACCGTAGCCAGTTCATCAACAAAGGCGGAAAAATCGACGGCGGTCATGGCAACGCTCCAGTTCAGGGACTGCCCCCTGATACCGAAGCGCGGGCTACTTGGCAATTTTGCCGTCCGCCACGCGGCTGGGCCGTGCAAAAACTGTTGCCAAAATGTCGATAATCAGAGCCTCCGAAACGCTGATCAGCCATGCGTTTATAGTATAACGTTCAAAATATATATATTTATCAATTACCTAACAAAAATTATCTGAACCTTAACCTGACCAGATCCTGTTCGTTTTATCTTGCATTTTGTGCAGTGCAATGTCATTTATATGCAGTGCGAAATCGCTATTTTAGCGACCTTCGCTGCCCTTCTTGGGCGTTTCCTCCCTAGACTTGGGCCGCCATTTGTGCGGCCTTTTTTTTATTTTTACGCGAGAGATGCCGTACTCGTCATCTGAGGGGTTTTCCGGATCGCCCATTCGACTCATTCCGCCGCCAGGCTGAAATTTCCTGTTGCCGCGCGCATAAAACCAATCAAACTTTCTGAAAGCAGCGTAATTTCAGCCTGAACCACCGAAAAATGATCAAGCTTCTCAAGACGCCGCTCGTCGAGATAAAGCCCGCGATTGATCTCGATCTGGATCGCATGACACCCCGTCTCCGGCGTCCCGTAATGTTCGGTGATAAATCCGCCCGCATAAGGCCTGTTCCGCACCACCCTGAAGCCGCGTCCGCTCAGATGATCCTCGATCAGATCGGTAAGGGCCGAGGCCGCGCTAGTGCCGAACCGGTCGCCAAGCACAAAATCCGCCCGCGCCGAGCCATTGCGCTCGAGTGCGGCTGACGGCATCGAGTGGCAATCAATCAAGAGGGCCGAGCCATGATGTCGCCTGATTTTTTCAAGCGTACGCCGCAAGGTCTGGTGAAACGGCTTGTAAAGCGCCTCGATCCGCTCCATCCCGTCCTCGACCGGCAAAGCCCGCCGATATATTTCCAGCGCATCCCCCACGAGCCGCGGGATCGTCCCCAACCCTGCAGCGACCCTTAGGGAGCGCGTATTTGCAAAGGGCGGCAATCGTCCGTCAAACAACCGCGGATCGAGTTCATAGGGCTCGCGATTGACATCAAGATACGCCCGCGGAAACCGTGCCAACAGTAATGGCGCACCAAGGCCGACAACATCCCCGTACAACTCGTCGACAAACATATCCTCGGAGCGCCGCAACGCCATCGCATCAAGCGGCGATTGCTCGACAAAACTCTCCGGATAGTCGCGGCCCGAATGCGGCGACGAAAACAGCACCGGCCCCCACTCCCCCGCAGGCGTGAGAAGCTCGAATGACGGCTCGAAAAAATCCGCTCCGGCGTTTGTCATGGCACCCTGAAATCGGGGAGAACCGCACTCCCGCATCTGCTTACAATAGCGAAGCACCCCGATCAATCAAGCGGGGGCAGGCATCAAGTCAGGCACAATCCCTAAAATTTGAATTCTTTCATGTGTTGTTTACCAGTTTGAGTCTTTATAACGGCAGTAGGGAGTGCGTTTGATGTCGGCAGAATTACCAATGACCCGTCGTATCCTTTTGGCCGAAGACGATAATGACATGCGGCGCTTTCTCGAGCGCGCGCTCGAACAAGCGGGATACCGCGTCGTATCGTTCGATAATGGCCTCGCCGCCTATAACCGCCTGCGGGAAGAGCCCTTCGAGCTTCTCCTCACCGACATTGTCATGCCGGAGATGGACGGCATCGAACTCGCCCGCCGCGCTACCGAGCTCGACCCCGATATCAAGGTCATGTTCATCACCGGTTTTGCTGCCGTTGCCCTCAATCCCGATTCAAATGCCCCGCGCGACGCCAAAATCCTGTCAAAGCCGTTTCACCTGCGCGATCTCGTCAACGAGGTCCAGAAACTGCTCGTCGCGGCCTGAGTCAGGTTTTTCCGGGTTTTTTACCAACACCGCTTGCCTTTACCCGCCAAGGCCAGTATATCCGCTCGGTCACCAGTTCGGGCTTGCCCGTAAAGGGCGCGTAGCTCAGCGGTAGAGCACTACGTTGACATCGTAGGGGTCACAGGTTCGATCCCTGTCGCGCCCACCATTGGAATTTGTTATCCTGCGTTTCCGGCGCGGGTTTTGGAAGTGAGAGAAGCCATGAAGATCCGTAACAGCCTCAAGAGCCTCCGCACCCGCCACCGCGACAACCAGCTGGTTCGCCGCAAGGGTCGCGTTTACATCATCAACAAGACCCAGCCACGCTACAAGGCACGTCAGGGCTGATTAGCCACTGACTGAGTCCTAAGCGTTGCACATCGTTTGAAGCCCCGTTCACGCGGGGCTTTTTTGTTTGGGGCTGATTGGCAGTTAAATTATTGAATTGCTTGCTAAGTTGTCAAGATTATGTTAGCTTTTGCTTCCCAAGATGAAACTTTCGAATGAAAATGAATGGCACTATTCTAAACAGGGTGAGAAAGCTAAAGTCGCTCGTTGCACTTGTGCTTTTTGCCGCTCTGTTTTTTGGATCCGTGTTCAACTCCGTGGCTCGTGGTATCGAGGCGCGCGACCTCATTTTGTTCGGCGGTGAGGGCACTGCCTTTTGCTCGTCTAACCAACATGCTTCCGATGGCACGCCAACCATCCCCTCCAACTCGGGTCATGAAGGCGATTGCTGCGTTCTTTGTAATGTGTCGAGCACAGTTCGAATTGCTGATTTGTCGATTGTTCCATTCGATTTTGCCTATCAACCGATTGAAAAGGCCAAACGTCCGATCCCACCTGATTATCCAGTTCCGGATATTGCCGCCTTGGACGGCGTCTTTCCACATGACATTCCCGCACGAGCGCCGCCTTTTTGGATGGCCTGATTTATTTCTCGAGCGTTTTATCATGATCTGACCGTGCCTTCGCGCAATGCGCGTCTCCGGTCAATAATGGGGATATCCAATGTCTAAATTAAACTCGGAGGCGGCAAATCAGCCGTCCTCTTCCGCTTTTTATCGCGCTGTCTGGCGGTGGCATTTTTATGCCGGTCTATATGTCATTCCGTTTTTGATGATGCTCGCCGTAACAGGGCTTTTCATGCTGTGGTTTACCGCCATTGCCCCCGAGTTCGGCGAACGTCTCACGCTTTCGCCCGGTTCGGCCTCATTGCGCATCAGCGAACAAGCAGATGCTGCGTCAAATGCCTATCCCGCTGGCAAGATCACGCAATACATTGCGCCTCTTGGCAATCAAAATCCCGCCCTGTTCCGAATGGGTCTCGAAAATGGCGACGGTATGCTCGCGGTTGATCCCTATACCGGGATTATCCTTCGTGACGTTCCACAAGCAAACACATGGAATGATTTTTTTACCCGGGTTCATGGCAGCTTATTTTTGGGCGCGAAAACGGGTGGACTTGGCGATCTCTTGATAGAAATTGCTGCAGGCCTCGGCATCGTTCTTCTGATAACCGGCATATATCTCTGGTGGCCCCGCAATGGCCGGACGCTTGGCGATGTACTGGTGCCAAATTTGGCACTTCGCGGTCGCTTGTTCTGGAAAGAACTTCACACATCTATCGGCTTTTACGGGTCTGTTATCATTCTCTTCTTTTTGATATCGGGCCTCGCATGGGCAGGCGTTTGGGGTGGAAAATTCGTTCAGGCATGGAGCACATTTCCAGCCGAAAAATGGGATAACGTACCCTTATCTGATCAAACACATGCAACCATGAATCACGGTGCACTCAAGGAGGTTCCTTGGGCACTAGAACAAACTTTGATGCCCGTATCTGGGTCGAAGGAAGGTATTGCCGGATTGCCTCAAAATGTTCCTGTCGTGTTGGAGAGCGTCGTTGCACTGGGTCGTGCAATCGGTTTTGAAGGGCGTTTTCAAGTTACCTTCCCGTCAGACGAAAAAGGGGTCTGGACGCTAAGTCAGGATTCCATGAGCTATGACAGCCCGAACCCCACCTCGGATAGAACCGTGCATGTTGACCAATATACCGGGAAAATATTGGCCTCGGTCGGTTACGCAGATTATTCGTTACCAGGCAAGGCTATGGCCATCGGTATAGCGCTTCATGAGGGACAGATGGGTCTCTGGAATGTGGTTCTCAACTTTGCCTTCTGCATCATGATTTTGACGATCTGCATCAGCGGGATCGCTATGTGGTGGATTAGACGGCCATCGAAGGTCTTCAGATTGGGGCCGCCACCAATGCCGGAAAACTTCCCGCTCTGGAAAAACGCTGCCATCATTGCCGTCCTCTTATCCATTGCGTTCCCGCTCGTCGGAGCGACCTTGATCGCGGCAATTCTACTCGATGTCATCCTGCTCTCGCGGGTTCCCGTGCTGAAGCGGATATTCAAATAGCCATGATATTCATTTGGAAAAAGAACATGATCAGACTTATTCAAGGTGTGTTAGCCCTCGTACTCCTCTTCGCTCCATTAACAAGCGTTCGAGCGCATGACGACGCGCACCAAATCATCCACCTCATGAAAATGATGTTCGATACGCCCGAAAACCCGCTCTCGATCAAGCCAGTGGTGATCAAGGCAGATTATGCCATTGCTGGCTGGGTTCAGGGGAATCGTGGAGGCAGAGCATTGCTAAAGCGCCAGGGGGAAAATTGGAAGATACACCTATGTGCAGGAGATGCTTTGAAAGAAGCTAAAATGCTGGAACACGCTGGAATCGATCAAAAAGTAGCGTCTGAACTCGTGAAATCATTGGAAATAGCTGAAAATGGCATCGATAGAGCTATTTTGGCGAAGTTCGCGACATTCGAAGGCATCATGATGGTAGATGGCATTACCGAACATTCGGCACATGGTCATCATGGGCCATCAACCGAGGCTAAACAAAGTCCGTAATTCCGGCTGAAGACAAAGAGTACAATAGCCCCGTTCACGCGGGGCTTTTTGCGTTGGGGGTTACTGGCGCAAAGCGTCGTGTTGACACGACACTGGCATCTTTCCGGTCGCTCTACCCCGCCAAGCGAAGCTATTTTGGTGCTATGTCCAAAGTCACCAATCCTGCGAGCATCCGTGTTAGCCCAAATCTGCTGCTAAAGCCGCAACCCAATAGCAAAAACCTGCAAGCCCACGCGCACATACACGGCAAGACCTATCGCAAGAGCATGAGAACTTGGGACGCTGAGCTCGCAAGGCAGCGCGCTTGGGTATGGTTCAACGAGCTCGACAAAGAACCAAAGCACACTCAATCACGAAGCTCGATAAGTTGGCGGGATTTGACTGAACGCTACGATGCCACACTGGCAGAGGGATCAAAGCGCAGATATCACACACAAACGCGAGCACGACACTTTGATGCATTCTTCTCCCACTTCCACGACATCTGTGAGATCACCTCAGGCACGATCCTTGATTACGTGATCACTCGTCGTAAAAAAGGACGCGTCGAGCCATTACCACAAACGTTAAACCGAGAGAACACGAACCTCAGGCAGATGTTCTCATTTGCATTCAAACATCAATGGATAGATCGCCAGCCACAAGTTCCGTTCATCGCAGAGGCTTTAACACGACGCAGGCGCAGGGATTTTACGCTCGATGAATATCGCACGCTGCGTATGATGGCTCTGAAGCGGATCAGAGAAGCGCAGCGTGGTAGTGGGCGTGAGCGTATCTCGGTAGCACCCTATCGACAGCTGCTTTACGATGCGATCCAGATCTTGGCTAATAGTGGTCTGCGTGTCGACGAACTGCGCAGCATTACATGGCGATGCATTGATTGGGAGAGGGGTGACATCGTATTAGAGCGTGCAGGAAAACGCCGCAGCAATAGACGCCTCATCCTCATGTTGCCTGCCATCAGGGCAATCTGGCGCTTATCTGCGAGGCGAAGGCGCTGGCAGCGCGAGCATGATGAGGCAGAAGCGCTGCCACCAAACGAGCTCGTCATAGCGCTGCCCTGTGGGACTGCTGTGCGTCAGTTGGACACAGGATTTGACAATCTGCTCAAGGCTTGTGGCTTCAGCTTCAAAACCGCGATCGAGAAGCATGCGATGACCAGCCTTCGCCATACCTATGCCACGCAAGCAATGACCCGAAAATCCCACAAACGCATCAGCGTTCATGTACTCGCGTTACAGATGGGCACCAGCGAACGAATGATCAGGGCTCACTATGGTCATGATACTGTCGAGGATTACCGGGACGAACTCAGAGGTTGAACCGTCGCGTTACGCGACGCTTGGACCCCCCAATACGATAAACCACACTCTGAAATTGGACCACTGCGTCCGTGACCAAATAGGTGGGCTTCACAAAGCTCTTGCTGCGCGTTGCAGACATGTAAGCCTGCGCGTTGCACTAATGGGTGCAAGCTTGGTTCAGATAATATGTATTTTCTGAACCAGCGTAAAACAACTATGTCATTGTGATCGTTGATATTTTTACATTAAACCATAATGGTTGCCCAAGCTGACATCAGAATACATGCTGTTTTGCAACCAAATGTGAACCAAGCGAGGAACTGATGAAGCAAGCGCCAGTGCTTAGCGAGAAAGACATAAAGCGCGTGCTGCAGAAATGCACCCAGACGGCATTCCCCCAACGCAACCGCTGCGTGTTCATGCTGGGATGGCTGAGTGGCATGCGCATCGGAGAGATTGCAGCGCTGTGTGTCGGGGATGTGCTAAATGCCCGCGGCGAGGTGCGCACGGAGATTGCGCTGAGTGCCACGCAGACCAAGGGTGATGAGGCACGTACCGTTCTGATAAACACGCAGTTGCAAGGTGAGATCGCTGCCTACGTCAGCAGTCTTGGCAAGTTGCAGCGCGAGGCGACAGTACCTCTGATCACGAGCAAGACTAAAAAGCGCTTCTCAGCCAACGGATTGTGCCAGCTCATGCTGAGATTATACGACGATACGGGATTGGATAAGGCTACGTCCCATTCAACAAGGCGCACATTCATATCCACCTTGGCACACAAGGGCATAAATGTGCGGGTGCTGGCAGCTTTGGCAGGGCATAAGAATATATCCACTACGCAACGCTACATAGAAGTGGGCGAACACCAGTTGCGGGCAGCGGTGGAGATGGTTTGACGAAACCGGGTGAGCGACACTGGCGCCCGATGCGATCAATGCAGTGGCGGCGG
>CAMCXA010000063.1 GCA_945883115.1 Alsobacter soli | reverse complement strand
ATCCCCGTCATCCGCCGCATCATGATCGACGCCCCCCACCCCGCCATCCAGCTCACCGTCCCCCTCCAGGTCGACGCCCGCGCCGCCGCCAATTGGGACGAAGCGCATTAGGCCCCACCCCGTCATCGCGAGCGAACGTGAAGCGATCCAGCTACCGCCAGCCATTTCTCTCCCACGCCCACCCGTCATTGCGAGGAGCAAAGCGACGCGGCAATCCAGCCTCGTCCTGAATCACCAACTGGAGTGCGTCGCTCCCGCTCGCAATGACGCCGATGCCGTCACTTCCCCTTCCGCAGCAAGCCAAGCCCGACAAAATAAGCCCCGATCAGCCCGAGCACCCATTGGGTCAAAACATCCGGCTTCATGTCCTGCGCAATCGCCCAAATCCCCGCAGCCGACCACACAACCATCAAGGTCAACGTCAATGGCCGCAACATCTTTACCCGGACGGGATGCACGAACACGAAACTCGAAGCTTGGCCAATCGCAGCAGCGATCACGATCAGGACGGTAACCACGACAGGCGGCTCGATGGCTAGCAACAAAAACACCACAAGGTTCCACGTCGCCGGAAAGCCACGAAACCAGTGATCGTCGGTTTTCATCGTGTTGGAAGCAAAATACAGCGCCGCCGAGCCTACAATAACCGCTCCCAGCACTGCCAATAGCCGGTGGTCATGGATGCCGCTCATGAGCAAAATAACGGCAGGCACGAACACATAGGTCGTATAATCCACCACGAGATCGAGCACGTCGCCCGAGAGCTGCGGCGCATATTTCTTGACAGCCCAAGCCCGCGCAAATGTTCCGTCAATCCCGTCAACAACGAGTGCAACGCCGAGCCAGATGAACGCCAACCCCATCTCTTGATTGATTGCTGCAGTCAATGAGAGAAACGCCAGCATCGCGCCGGATGCTGTAAAAATATGGACACAAAACGCACGCACT
Organism: Alsobacter soli; assembly: GCA_945883115.1. Classification (GTDB taxonomy): domain Bacteria; phylum Pseudomonadota; class Alphaproteobacteria; order Rhizobiales; family Beijerinckiaceae; genus CAIUPE01. The sequence continues at coordinate 13,496 of CAMCXA010000063.1, read as the reverse complement.
CTGTTTGGAAAATCGTGTTTTGAGAGCGAGGCCCCCGTTTTGTCCTGCGTTTCGCCTGTCATCCCGTCCACCGCTCGTCTATTTCGGCCAAGCCAGCCTTCGTGACGAAAGCATGACAACTAAAATAGTGCAATTTGATTGTGCCAAAAAGACGGCCAAGCGTTAGCCTCATACTGAAGACTGGCGAGCTAATGCGCCGCAACCAACACACCTTTTATCGCGCAGGCGAACGGGCTATAAAACAAGGATGGTTTCCGATCATAAAACGTTCGATACACTGATCATTGGTGCTGGCCCGGTCGGACTTGTCGCGGCGATAGGCTTTGCGCGTGCAGGCCACCAGGTTGCCCTCGTTGCGCCACCCTCAACTCCGAACGGCTTCGGTCGCACGGTCGCGCTTATGAAGAGTTCCATTGATTACCTTGCCGAGCTTGGTCTTTGGGATGCCATTCAACCAAACACGGCGCCGCTCGCCCGGATGACTTTGATCGACGACACCGGGTCACTCTTCCGCCCGCCGCCCGCAATGTTCAATGCGTCCGAGATCAATCTCCCTGCCTTTGGCTATAATATCGAGGTGGAGCACCTCGTCCGGATCCTCGAAAGCGCCGTTACCGCCCAATCAGGCATCATTCGTTTAACGGATACGGTTGAAGCGATTTCTGTTGATAGCCGAAGCGCAACTGTGACCCTTTCTGATCGCTCATCTCTGAATGGTTTGCTCGTAGTGGGAGCTGACGGCAGGAAATCTAAAGTTCGGTCGGCCGTTGGCATCACGGCTAAGGAATGGAACTACGCCCAATCTGCTTTGACGACAGTGCTGGATCATACCCGTGACCATCACGACACTTCCACCGAGTTTCATACCCGGGAGGGCCCGTTCACCCTGGTACCGCTCCCCGGTAAACGCTCCAGTCTCGTCTGGCTTGCTAGTCCTGCCCGTGCGCAAATGCTGCACGCCCTTGATGAGCGATCGCTATCAACCCGAATAGAGGCTCAATCCCAATCACTCCTCGGCAAGGTCCGTATCTCCGGCCAGCGCGGTCTGGTGCCGATGGCCGGCCTGTCTGTCTCGGTGATAACCAGACACCGGGCCGCCCTTGTCGGGGAAGCGGCGCACGCTTTTCCACCCATTGGCGCGCAGGGTCTCAATCTCGGCATGAGAGACGTCCGCGATCTGGTCCGCTCAACGGCAAATGCAAGCGATCACGGCAGCGCTGATGTCCTCGCCAACTATCAACGGAAACGTAGCCGGGACATTGCCACCCGAACCCGCGCAGTCGACACCCTGAACCGGTCACTTCTGTCGCCGCTCTTGCCTGTGGATTTTGCGCGCGGTTTCGGCTTGCTTGCGATCTCCACAGTAAAGCCGCTCCGAAAATTCGTCATGAGGCAAGGCTTGGGAGCCTGATCTTACTGGCATTGGTCATGTTGGGAGAAAGTACCAGCAAAAATTCCATACCGTGTGGAGTTCCTGTACCGATTCTCTCTGGAAAATTACCAGATAAGCGTGGACATCAAACTCCCACACTCAGAACAGCGGAAACCGGTAAGGGATAGTATTCGTCGAGATAAGATAAAGTAATCCCGTAACCGTAAAAACCGAACCAAGCGTGCTGATCAGAATAGCGGTTGACGCCCGCTCGACATAGCTATGATATTGATTTGCAAGCACAAATACGTTCAAAGCAGTAGGGAGAGAGGCCATAAGAACCGCCGTCAACGTCCATTCCCGCCCGAAATCCCCGATAGCCGAGACAAATATCCAAGCAATCAAAGGATGCAAAATCAGCTTTATAAAGACAAGTATAGGTATTTCATTAGGAATTTTATTAATCGGCCTGAGTGCAACAGTAACACCCATCGTAAAAAGTGCACAGGGTGCAGCCGAATTCTTTAAAAAAGTCAATATAACATCCAGCGCTGCTGGAGGCTCAAACCTGATATAGGCAGCGAATATTGCAATAGAAGTAGCAATATTAAAAGGATGTGTGACAATTTTCTTGAATATAAAAAATAATGTTTTGGATACTCCATCCTTATTCTTCGAACCAGCCGCCATAAGCATCGGCACAAGTGAAAAATGAACCAAATTATCGAACACAAAAATCAAAGCAGTCGGCACAATCGCATTCGGCCCCAGCGCCGCAATTGTGAGCCCGGGACCCATATATCCGACGTTTGCATAGCCTCCTGTAACGCCTTGAATAGCAGATTCACGCATATTTCTGCCTGAAAACCACATTCCGACAAAAAACGAAATTCCAACAACCAATAACGTTGCCAGTGTTGTACCAATGATAAACGGGAAATTGGACAGCTGATCAAACGGAGCAGCGGATATCAATTTAAAGAATAGTCCGGGCAAAGCCAAGTAAACAATATAGAAATTCATCCATTGCAACCCCGCTTCCGGATACCGGAGCAACTTGCCACACCCGAACCCGATGAAGATCAACCCGAAGAACGGTGCAGCTAAGGAAATGACTTGTATCACGTAAAATCCGCTGTTTTTGTCGCTTTTTTCAGTGTTAATTGAATAGATTAGACAGTATAAGCGAACAACAACTCGGTCAAATTTTGTTTCGGCATAGCTGTCATGCCTCAAACGGACCTCAAACGCGGCCACTGTCACTTCGGGCAGCGGGAAAACTAATTTTCGACGCATAACACAGGTTTTTTCGTGTCCGAACCCCTACCCCTCCAATCGGTTCAGCAAGGCAAAAAGCGGCGTAACCGGCCCGGGCCAAGGGTGAGATATTTTATTCAAATATATGAATATATTGGCTTTTTGCTGATATATAGATTGCTTCGCACACTCCCTCTTGAAGCCGGAGTGAAACTGACAGCGGCACTGTGGAAGATCATCGCACCAAGGCTGTATCGGCATAAACGCGCGATCTATAATATCCGGCGCGCAATTCCAACGCTCACACCGGAACAGGCTGAATTCATTATTCAAGACATGTGGGCCAATCTGGGAGCCACGATGGCTGAATCGTTCCAGTTGGATCGCATTTATAAGGAAAAAACACGGATTACGTGGAACCCAACGACGGAAGCAAGCGAACTACTCTCCTCACGATCAGACGTGATTTTCGTTTCGGGCCATCTTGGAAACTGGGAAGTGTCCGCCGTTGCTGCGTCTCTAAGCGGGCACGACATAGCGGGAGTTTATCAGAAGGTTCTCAACCCCCATGTTGAAAATCATGTCTATAGCTCCCGCCTACCCTTTTACAAAGCGGGACTGTTTCCAAAAGGTCATCGGACCGTTTTGGCACTGAAAAATTGTCTCAAAGAAGGAAATTCAATCGCGTTAATGGCGGATCTCCGCGATGTTCGGGGAGAATTGGTGGATTTTTTTGGAATTCCAGCTCCATCCTCGATATTCCCAGCGCTCCTTGCACGACATTCGGGGTGCCCTCTTCTCGGCGTTCGGTCTGTACGGACAGGCGTCTGCCAGTTTCGAGTCGATGTTGTTGTGATCCCCGCAGTGTTTTCCGATAATCGCGATGCAGACATTCGGAATACGACAATTGCCATTCAATCGCTTCTTGAACGCTGGGTGTCCGAATATCCTGAGCAGTGGATGTGGGCACACCGCCGATGGGACTACAGGAGGCCGAATTCTGTTCAAATTAAAAGCCGGGTTGATGACCACCGAAATGATTGACAGTCAACCGGCTAAAATCGTATCCGGATGACATGAACCTACGCAGAGCAAAGTACGGTATAGGCGACGTTGTAAAACACCGGGTTTACCCGTTTCGCGGTGTTGTATTTGACGTAGACCCCGTTTTTTCAAACACTGAGGAATGGTATAATTCGATCCCTCAGGAAGTGCGGCCGACGCGAGATCAACCGTTCTACCATTTGTTCGCCGAGAACGCAGAATCAGAATACATAGCCTACGTCTCTGAGCAAAATCTGGTTCCGGACACCTCAGAAGAGCCTGTCCGGCATGCCGAAATTGAAAAAGTATTTGTCCGGAATCCCGAAGGAAAATACCTCACAAAATCAACTTCGATGAATTGATGCACGGTTAAACATTCCCGAAGTCCGCAAAACCTATCTAGCCGCGCCCGTGCTCACGGCTGCTTTGGCGCTGCATTTGGATCTGGAGTTGGCGTTGCCGCTCCGCTGGTTGTTCCCTGCGCATTCGGGTCCATCTTTTTCCGCATTTCCTCGGCCTGCTTTTTCATCTGCTCTTGCAATTTTTGCTGCTGAGCCGCGAGAACAGCAGGATCAACGGGTGGGCCGTCAAAGGCCTTGGCAAATCCCTCCATCGGCACCTGAAACGCTACTTCGCGCGCAAATTGGTTCTGGACGCTCACAAATAGCGAAGTTCCCTTCTTGATCGCCTGTACGGCATCTTCCTTGACGGCCACCTCGGCATAACAACCGACCGGAAAACAAATCCCAAATTTACCGCCATAACCCGCACCCTTGTCGACATTGAATCGAACCCCTGGAGCGAGAATAAATCCGAGAGGCATCAAAAAACGGACTACTTTCTGGGGATCACCCTGAATATCGTAAACAGCTACCGCAAGAACGGGTTGATTCTGCTCGGAAACAAAATCACGCGTTGTGTAACAAATTTTCTTTTTGGTGTTCTGGTCATCGCCGCACACCTTCAACCAGGTAGCCTGTGACGGTTCCGGTTTGACCTGAACAATCGTTGGCGCCGCCGCAGGAGCAGCAGGTGCAGCCGCTGGGGGCTTGGTAGGTTGCTTGCTTTGCGCAAAACCACTTGAATCGCCCATAAATAGAATAATGAGTGTAGAAAAAGCCGAAATTTTTATAAAATCAACCACGAATTTCATGAGTACTTCCCGTCTTGGACCGAATCGAGCGCATCAATATCCGATATCATGCAAAGCCCAGAATTGACATGACCCAATTCCGGAAAACACAAAACCGATATTAGGTAAAAATTCTTAAACTTAAAAAATGGCTTTTTTTTGACAGTGTGCGGTTTTGATTTTTTCAACGAAACATGAGGTTTCGCATCAATTTTTTCCGATGCATGATAAATTTTTAAAGTTCGAATCAGCAACTGGATCAAGAAATGCCAATGTTTGCACGTCCAAGCCGCCTTACCTTCATCTTGTTGTGTTTGGCCACCCTAAGTGTAGCCGCCTTTGAAAAGGCCTCCGCTTCTCCTCAGCACGGCATCTCCATGCTTGGCACACCTGCGCTAGGTCCCGATTTCGAACAATTTCCTTACGCAAATGGTTCCGCGCCTAAAGGTGGAAGAATTACTTTTGGCGTTTTGGGAACATTCGATACGGTTAATCCATTCACCGTCCGCGGGATTGCCGCTCAAGGAATTTCACCGCCTCTCGGCCTCGTTTACCAAAGTCTAATGGCCCGCTCGGCCGACGAGCCCTTCACGCTTTACGCTTCAATTGCCCAAACAATCGATGTGCCGGATGATCGCTCGTCCGTCACCTTTCGCCTTAATCCGTTGGCACGTTTCTCGGATGGAAAACCGCTTACGTCTGACGACGTTCTATTCACTTGGGGACTTCTAAAGGAGAAAGGAAAGCCCAATGTGAGAGGTTATTATTCGAAAGTGGTTACCGCCACTGCCCCAGATTTACATACTGTTATCTTCGATCTTTCTGGCGCAAATGATCGGGAATTGCCTCTGATCTTGGCACTGATGCCGGTTCTGCCAAAGCATAAGACTGATGTTCAAACATTTGAAGAAACAACATTGGCAATCCCTGTCGGTTCTGGTCCCTATATCGTATCTGAGATCAAAGCTGGCGAGAGTATCACCTATAGACGCAATTCGGACTTTTGGGGCAATGATCTTCCCGTCAACAAAGGGCTCTATAACTCCGAAGAATACCGATTTGACTACTATCGGGATGCGAACACACTATTTGAGGCTTTTAAAGCCGAATTATATGACATCAGAAGCGAAGATAATTCGACCCGATGGGCGACAGGATATGATTTTCCGGCAGTAAAGGAAGGTCGCATTGTTAAGGATCCGATAAAGGCAAATACTCCGAAGGGGATGACGGGACTTGTCTTCAACTCCCGTCGTCCCGTTTTCTCCGATATCCGCGTCCGTGAAGCGTTTGGATATCTTTTTGACTTCGAATGGGTAAACACAACGCTTTTTGATAGCGTTTACACGCGAACAAACAGCTATTTCGAAGGTTCTGAACTTGCCTCGACTGGTCATGCAGCAAGCCAAAATGAACTGTCGCGCCTCGCGCCCTTTCCTGAAGTCCTCCGTCTCGACATGCAATCAGGGGAATGGCGTGCGCCGAAATCAGATGGCTCCGGTCGTGACCGAACTAACGCCAAAAAAGCGCTGGAATTACTAAAATCAGCGGGATGGACACTTTCACAAGGCGAAATGAAAAACACGGTCGGGCAGAAATTTGAGTTTGAAGTCTTGGTCGTGACCCGGGTCCAGGAACGTTTAGCACTCAATTTTTCTGAATCACTGAAGCGCCTTGGCATTTCCATGTCCGTCCGTTTTCTGGACGATGTTCAATATTGGCGACGAGTTGGCACATTCGATTTCGACATGATCCAGTTCACTTGGGGATCGTCACTTTCACCAGGAAATGAACAATTCAATCGTTGGGGCACGAAATCGCGTGACCGCGAAGGATCTTTGAATTATGCGGGTGCAAGCCACCCGGCGATCGATGCCATGATCGATTGGATGCTGTCTGCTCGTTCCCGGGAGGAATTTGTGGAAGCGACCCGTGCATTGGACCGGGTTTTACTCTCGGGTTTTTATGTAATTCCGCTGTTTAATTCGCCCGATCAGTGGATTGCACGCAGCACGAGTGTCAAACGCCCCGAAAAGGTTCCGCTTTTTGGGTTTAGCCCCGAAACCCTATGGCGCGAATGAGCCGCACCAATGTCGCGTTACGCACCTGCACAAGTCTGAAATTGGCTTTAATCACTTAACTCCTACTTCTTTTTCGGCGATTATGACGATATCCCGCATGAGGCTAATCGTCCCTTTCAGGCGATCATTCGACTTTTCAAAGTCGCCGATAAACACAATTTTCATATCGGGGCGAACCTTGGCAAGCGAACCCTGAGACAGGACATACCGCATCAGACCGTCCGGATTTGAGAAGTGATTATCACGAAATGCGATAATGATGCCGCGCGGGCCCGCCTCAATCTTCTCGACATTTGACCGGATACACATTGCCTTGATACGGACGACCACAAGCAAAAGCTCAACTTCGTCGGGAAGTGTCCCAAAACGATCAATCAGTTCGACGCCAAATTCGTCAATTTCATAATCTGTCTCAAGCCCCGCCAATCGCTTGTAGAGGGCCATGCGCAAAGTCAGATCAGGGACATAGGTTTCTGGGATCATTACTGCCGCACCAATTGCAATTGTCGGCGACCAGTGATCAGAACTTGATTCATCACCGGTATCGCCGGCCTTGAGTTGTGCTACCGCTTCTTCAAGCATTTGTTGATACAATTCATAGCCAACTTCCCTGATATGGCCGGATTGCTCATCACCAAGCAGATTGCCCGATCCCCGGATATCAAGATCGTGGGATGCAAGCTCAAAACCGGCTCCTAACCGGTCCAGAGACTGTATCACTTTCAGCCGCTTCTCCGCCGGTGCAGTTAGAACACGATTATTGGGAACAGTGAAAAGTGCATAAGCGCGGGTCTTTCCGCGCCCGACCCGTCCACGTAACTGGTATAGCGCCGCGAGCCCGAACATGTCTGCCCGGTGTATGATGAGCGTATTCGCGGCTGGAATATCAAGCCCGGATTCGACAATAGCGGTTGAAAGAAGCACGTCATAACGGCCATCGTAAAACGCCGTCATCACGCTTTCGAGTTCATCGGCCGGCAATTGCCCGTGCGCGATCGCAACTTTGGCCTCTGGAATTTGAGTTGCTAGAAACTCCCGCACCTCTTGGATATCGTCAATGCGTGGACAAACGTAAAATGTCTGTCCGCCACGATATCTCTCCCTCAAAATGGCCTCGCGAACCATGAGAGGGTCAAAAGGCATCACAAAAGACCTTACCGCTAGGCGATCAACAGGCGGTGTCGCAATGATCGACAATTCGCGTACGCCCGTGAGCGCGAGTTGCAGGGTTCTCGGGATAGGCGTCGCCGACAATGTGAGAACGTGCACATCGGATCTGAGCTCTTTGAGGCGTTCCTTGTGCGTCACACCAAAATGCTGTTCTTCGTCAACAATCAGGAGCCCCAGATCTTTGAACGCTATGTTCTTTCCGAGCAACGCATGAGTACCAATCACGATATCGACGGTGCCGTCAGATATGCCTTGCCGGACCAACTTGAGTTCGGATTGAGACACAAATCGGGATGCCTGCCGAATAACAACGGGATACCCCGCGAAACGCTCGGAGAACGTCTTGAAGTGTTGCCGTGCAAGCAGTGTCGTGGGCACCACTACCGCAACCTGCTTTCCTCCAAAAGCCGCTGTAAAGGCCGCACGTAATGCGATTTCCGTTTTTCCAAAGCCCACATCGCCACAGAGCAGGCGATCCATCGGTTTTCCCGAGGCCAGATCATCAAGAACTGCATTGATAGAGCTGATCTGGTCTTCAGTCTCTTCATACGGAAATCTGGCGCAGAATTCATCATAGAGCGTTTGCGGAGCGATCAATTTCGGCGCGTCGTTCAGCAATCTGGCTGCAGCAATTTTGATTAATCCGTGCGCAATCTCACGAATTCTTTGCTTCAGCTTTGCTTTTCTGGCTTGCCATGCAACGCCACCCAGCCTGTCCAATGCAACGTCGAGGTCCTCCGAACCGAAACGCGACAGCAATTCAAGGTTTTCGACAGGGAGAAAAAGCTTATCGCCGCCGGCATAATGCAACTCGACACAATCATGGGGCGCTCCTGCCGCTTCAATCATCCGGAGCCCGATGAAGCGGCCAATTCCGTGATCGACATGAACGACAAGATCGCCCGGTGTCAGACTGGCAGCTTCGGCAATAAAGTCTTGAGCCCTAATCTGCTTTTTGGCACGACGGATGAGGCGATCGCCAAGAATATCTTGTTCACCGATGACAACGAGGCCATCTACCTCAAATCCAGTTTCGATACCCCAGACGGCGAACGCGGTTTCTGCTTTTTCCGCTGAGATGAATTCTTTGAAAGTGTTAATATTTCTTTGTTGCGCAAGACCATGATCTTGCAGAACATGGGATAACCGCTCTCTCGCTCCTTCTGACCACGCAGCAACCATGATGCGTTTGCCGGCTTCTTTGAGCGCAGAAATATGGCCTACCACCGCATCAAACACGCTTCCCGCAGGCTCGCTGTTCGACAGAGCGCGTTCGGCAGCAAAACTTCTTCCTTGCCGCGCGCCAAAGTCGATAGCACGCTCTTGTTTGCCGGCAAGGGCTGGAGATGGGTCCATGCGTAACATCCCCCTGCCCTCAAAACGTTTGGTTACTTCTTCTCTTGTGAGGTAGAGGAGTTCCGGCGAAAGTGGCCGGTAAGCTACCGCTCCCGGAACCGGCTTTGATAAAATTTCCGCGCGCGCGTCATAATGGTCGCCGATCAGGCTCAAACGCTCTTTGATTGCCTCATCAACCAGCGCGTCACAAATAAAGGATACACCCGCCAAATAATCAAAAACCGTATCCATATGCACATGAAATAATGGCAACCAATGTTCCAAACCGGGATGACGGCGCCCCTCGCTTATAGCTTCGTAAAGCGTATCATCTCGCGTGGGCGTTCCGAACAAAGCGACATAGGCTTGCCTGAAGCGCTTAATGTTATCGGTTGTTAGATGCACCTCGCTCATTGGCACAAGGTCCAGCGATTTCAATTGTCCAATCGTGCGTTGTGTCTCGGGATCGAAACTTCGGATAGACTCGAGCGTATCCCCAAAAAAATCGAGCCGGACTGGAAACGCCATTCCTGGTGCAAAAAGATCAATAATGCCGCCGCGGACAGCATACTCACCCGTTTCCCGGACGGTCGGGCTCCGCTGGAAACCGTTATGTTCAAGCCATGCCGCCAAAGCAGTGGTATCGACCAGATTACCAGGCGCGGCTGCAAACGTCTCAAGCGCAATCCTTTTTCGATCCGGAACGCGCTGCAAAAGTCCATTTGCCGTTAAAATGACAACGCGCGGGCGCGCCTCGCTGGAGGTCGAGCGCGCGAGCCTCGCAAGAACGGTCATCCTCCGCGCTTCAATTGCCGAACTTGGTGAGACCCGATCGTATGGCTGACAATCCCAATTCGGGAAACTCAAAATCTCGATATCGGGTGCGACAAAACTAAACGCATTTTCAATAAGGGCCTGACGCCGACCGTCGCGGGCCACAAACACAAGAGCCGCAGCGTTAGCCCCCGGTTGACAAGCAATGCTGCGCGCAAGGTCAGCAATCAGAATAGCCTCGTATCCGTCTGGCACGGAGCACAGCTTGAGCGGTTCGAAAGTTTTGAGGTGCTCAAGAACACGCTTCAGATGAGTAATCATTATTTATCTCGGCTCTCGACCATATAAATGATGGCTCGGTGTCTTGGCACAAATCAATAAAAAGCTTCTAAAAAGGCGATTTTTTGGCATGAAATGATTTGATCATTGCTAGAAAATCGGTTTGATGCTCAATTGGAGCCGATTTTTCTCCTGTCAACCAAGCGAGTACATCGCGGTCCGGAAGATCCAACAAGGTCTCAAACGTATCAAGCTGATCCTCGGACAAATCTGCTATATTTGCGTCAGCAAACTGGCCAAACAAGAGATCCATTTCCCTCATGCCCCGATGCCACGCGCGAAAAAGTATCTTCTTTTTTCGTGCGCTCAAGCCGTGACTTGTTATCTGTGTACCCGACATATCTCTTATTTCCCCAAGGTATCGTCATAGAGCGCCAGATCACCAGCCCTCCAACCGGCTTTGGTTTCAGCGGCAAAATGCTCCACGCGACGCTCGGAGATTGCTGATCTCAGTCCCTGCATTAGGTCCTGATAGTAAGCCAAATTTGCCCATGTTAGCAGCATCATTCCGAGAATTTCGCCCGCTTTCACCAAATGGTGCAAATAAGCACGGCTGTAATCACGCATGGCAGGACAAGAGGAGGCTTGATCAAGTGGACGCGGATCGTCGGCATGTCTCGAATTTTTAAGATTAATTTTGCCAAAACGTGTAAATGCGAGCCCATGCCTTCCGGCGCGCGTCGGCATCACGCAATCAAACATGTCAATTCCTCGCAACACGGACTCGAGAATATCGTCGGGCGTACCAACCCCCATCAAATACCTTGGCTTCGCTGCTGGCAGATGCGGCTCCACGACGTCAATCATCCGCAACATAATGTCCTGAGGTTCGCCGACAGCAAGTCCGCCGATCGCGTAACCTTTCAGATCCATGTCGACGAGCGCTTTTGCACTTATGACCCGTAAGTTCTCGTCAGCCCCTCCTTGTACGATCCCGAACATGGCCTTGCCGGGTTGAGTGCCGAACGCGGCTTTGCATCGTTCGGCCCAACGCAGAGACAACTCCATTGCATTACTCGCCTCCTGATATGTGCACGGCAGCCGAACACATTCATCAAGCTGCATTTGAATGTCAGACCCAAGCAAGCCCTGAATTTCGATCGACCGCTCAGGCGTTAACTCATGCGAAGAGCCATCGATATGAGACCGGAAAGTCACGCCGCGTTCCGTTATCTTACGAAGATTACCGAGCGACATAACCTGAAAACCACCTGAATCCGTCAGGATCGGATATGGCCAATTCACCATTTTATGAAGTCCGCCCATCCGAGCAACTCTCTCGGCACCAGGGCGAAGCATCAGATGATATACATTTCCGAGAATGATATCCGCACCCAGATCCCGAACCTGATCGGCATACATCGCCTTGACTGTTCCAGCAGTCCCTACCGGCATGAAGGCTGGCGTTCTAATGTCGCCTCTCGGTGTCAGGATCACGCCGGTGCGTGCCCGACCCTCGCGAGCTAAATCATTATACTGGAATATGTCGGACGGCATTTACTTCAAGCTTTCGGGCGTTCAGGAAACAGAAGACACGCGTCTCCATAGGAGTAGAACCTATAATGCCTATCGATAGCGTGTTGATAGGCTTCCCGCATCAAATCGAGACCGGAAAATGCCGAAACAAGCATAAATAATGTCGACTTCGGAAGATGAAAATTCGTCATCAAAACATCAACGGCTCGAAAAACAAAGCCAGGCGTTATGAACAAATCAATGTCTCCACGCCAAGCAGAAAACGTTCGATCTTGTTTGACCGACGCTTCCAGAACTCGAAGCGAGGTTGTTCCCACCGAGATGATCCGACCTCCTTCCTTACGCACATTATTCAAAATACCCGCAGTCTCCTCGGATATCTCGCCATATTCCGAATGCATCTGGTGGCCCGACGTGTCTTCTGCAGTCACCGGCAAGAAAGTTCCCGCACCGACATGAAGCGTTATAGGTGCAATCTGCACACCGTGCCTCTTCAACTTGTCTAGCAAGGTGTCGGTAAAGTGCAACCCAGCAGTCGGCGCTGCCACCGCACCGGAATGCGCGGCAAATATGGTTTGATAATCTCGTTCATCGCGTGCGCCCGTCTTTCGCTTTGAAGCGATATAGGGAGGCAACGGCATTTCGCCGATTTTCGCGATCATCCCGTCCAACGTCGTACCGCCGGACGAAAACCGCAGCACAATTTCACCACCTTGAAGTTTATCTTGAACGACAGCCTCCAGAACGTTCTCACTTATTGGGAAGACATCGTCTTGCCATTTGCCGAAAATTATAACGTCACCAATAGCAAGCTTCTTTGCCGGGCGCGCAAAGGCCAGCCAAGTTTCAGCGTCCTGCCGTTTGTGAAGCATCGCCTCGACCTTGATTGCAGATGCCTCCCGCCGCCTCAAACCCCTCAAGCGAGCCGGGATGACCCGTGTATCGTTAACCACGAGAACATCTTTCGACGTCAGAATCGCTGTTAAGTCATGCACATGACGGTCGCGAAGTCCGGCCGCCGGATCAACCAGCAGAAGTCGCGCTGCGTCGCGCGGTTCTACCGGCTGCAAAGCAACCCGATCCTGAGGCAGATCAAAATCAAATTCGCTAACCCGCATCCCTGCTTCCGATGTCGTTGGGAGTCAAAAAAGACGTCTATTTCCGCATCAACAAAAAATAACTAAACTAATCATTAAATATATATCACTTTAATCTACATTAATAAACAAAATATCATTTTATGAAATATTATCTTCGTGTTTACCTTGTAAAATACAAACGCTTGAATACCGAAACTAAGTTTGCTTTTATATAGACGCTGATGCTCAAGAATTAGAGCATCAAGTTAAATTTTCATACTGTATTTATTTTGGGGCTGGCCTAGATAGGGTTACAGTATTGTGAGATTATTCCATTTAAGGAGTGCGGCCAAGAGGTTGCTGGCAGGGCGATGATTGAACCGCCATTCGCATTCTTTCAGGAACAGATAGAAGTGCTGTTTAGGCACGCCGTTGTA
>CAMCXA010000062.1 GCA_945883115.1 Alsobacter soli | reverse complement strand
CCATGCGATAAAGGAAAATAAGGTTCAATGCGACGCATCTGCGCGTCCGAAAGCCAAATTAAATCACCCATCTCGATGCCCTCCCAGATACGGAAGTGAATCAGATAATCGACTGTTTGTGAATCCCTTTAACGGGTCCTGAGCCTAGTTAAAATCACAACGCCAGAATTTCGCCGTGATGATCATGATGGTCAGGCACATGTATATCTTGAATCACTCGCTTTAGTGGAGCGACTTCATCGGGCTCTGCTTGATGTGATCAAGGATGAGTTTGACCGCCGTGGTCGTTCCGACGTCAACGCCGTGCAAGCCCTTTTGCTTTATAATATAGGCGATAAGGAGTTGACTGCTGGCGAATTGCGCAGTCGTGGATATTACCTTGGGTCAAATGTCTCTTATAATGTCAAAAAGCTTGTGGAAATGGGATATCTGTTTCACCAACGCTCGCGCGTTGATCGCCGCTCGGTGCGGATTAGCTTGACGGATAAGGGCAACGAGGTTCACCAAGTCGTTAGTGACCTCTATCACAAGCATATGCGCACGGTTGAGCAGGTCGGTGGCATCTCTCAGGACGATCTCAAAATATCGATCAGCGTATTCAGCAGGCTGGAACGGTTCTGGACCGATAATATTCGCTACCGGCTCTAAAAGCGGTCTCAGAATTATGACCGCTTTGGAGGCCAGGGAATAAACGCATTGGTGCGTGCCTTCCATTCATTGAAGCCGTCTCGCTCTCCGAGGATCGCTTCAAGTGGAGGAATTCCCGATACGCGGATAATCAGAAATGTGAGCAGGACGGGCGAGAGAAAAACAATGGCTGCTCCGCTGGTGCTGTAGGCAAATAGTGCAAGTCCGGTCCAGATGAGAGCTTCACCGAGATAGTTGGGGTGGCGGCTCCACGCGAAGAGACCCCGCGTCAAAAGGCGCCCCTTGTTCTCCGCTTTGCGTTTGAATCGCATGAGGGCCGCATCTGCCATCGTTTCGAGCGTGATCCCCATCGCAAAAATTAGAATACCAACTCTTCCCATCAAGCTGGGCGCGGCAATTGCCGATGGTGAAAGTGCCAATTGAATCGGCAATGCGATCAGCCATTGGATGATCGCTTGAACCATGAAAACCGTAAACAGGCTCTTCAATGGCCAATTTTCCCCGCCTCGCTCCCGCATAAGAGCATAGCGTCTGTCTTCGCTATGCGCTGCACGATGCCGGAACCAGAGATGGAATCCGAGTCTGAGGCCCCAAAGCCCAACCAGCGATGCGAATGCGATTTGGTTAGTGCCGAATGTTCCGTTCGTGATCAGTGTCACACTTGTGATCACAACAAATCCCGGACCCCAATAGACATCCGCGATCGCCGCGTTACGCGTTCGTAAGCTGATGAGCCATAAGACGAAAAATGCTGAAATGGTCAGTGTCAAAGAAAGGAGTGCTGCGGCAGGCATCATGGCAGAGTGCTTTTTGTTTTACTGGGCGCCTTAAAAAAGACAGACACGACTGGAATACCCCAACATATTCGTCAGTCGTTGAACACTTCGTTTACCACAATCGGCGATGGTAGCCGCAATCGTGTGAGAGTTAGAGTGCCCATGTCTCGTTTCAACAATTTGTCACGCCGCCACTTCCTTCAAGGAATAAGCGCGGCCGCCCTTTATGCCCCGTCTTTTGCATTCGCACAATCAAAGCCTTCCGCTGGCAGCGATCAAGCAGAATGGGGACAGTCCTATGACGAGGCGACGTCACTGAGAATTGGTCGCCCGACAATCCCGCTTCTGTCAATCGACACAATTTCGGCAACGGAAGCCGCCATCGCGCAATTCGCGTCGCTCGTCGGGCAGGGGGGCTGGCCGGTAATGCCCACGACGCCACTCAAACTCGGTATGAACGGCGCCGAGGTTGTCGCCCTCAGAAAGCGCCTCATTGCGTCTGCTGATCTCAACAGTTCGTCCGGCCTCAATCCGGTTTTCGATTCGTTTGTGGAGGCCGGCGTCCAGCGGTTTCAGGAGTTGCACGGTCTTCGCCCCACGGGCATCGTAAACGCGCAAACGATCCTCGCGCTCAACATTCCGGCGGAAATCCGCCTGCGTCAGCTTGAGGTCAATCTCGTCCGGCTGCGCTCTTACGCGACCAGTCCCGGTCGTCGTTTTGTTGTCGCCAATATTCCTGCAGCATTGGTCGAAACTGTCGAGGACAATGTCGTCCAGACCCGTCATTCCGCAGGCGTTGGTAAGATTGATCGCCAGTCACCCATCATGACAACGCGTGTGACGGATATCAATTTCAACCCGTTCTGGACTGTTCCAGCCTCGATCATCCGCAAGGATTTGATCCCGCGGATGCAGGAAAATCCGAACTATCTGACGGAAAACAAAATCAGGATATTTACCGGAACAGGGCAGGAATTGCAGCCAAGCCAGGTCAATTGGCGCTCTGACGAGGCAACCCGCTACCAGTTCCGGCAAGACCAGGGTGGCGATTTCAACTCGCTCGGCTTCGTGCGGATCAATATTTCAAACCCCTATGGCGTCTATATGCACGACACGCCCGCCAAGGGGATTTTCGGCGATGATTATCGCTTTGTTTCCTCGGGATGTATGCGCGTCCAGAACGTTCGTGATTACGTTGAATGGTTGCTGAAAGAAACACCGGATTGGAATCGCGACCGGATTGACCAGGCGATTCAGAGCGGCGAGCGGCTCGACGCACGCCTCAAACAGCCCGTACCCGTCTTCTGGGTCTATATCACCGCTTGGGCGACACCGGACGGTCTTGTCCAGTTCCGTGACGACATCTACAACAAGGACGGTCTAGGCAATATCCCGCTCGTCACGGTCAATCAAGAGCCGGAATAGCGCCGTTGCTGTGTGTTGGCTCAGTTTAATCTGACCCGCGCAACATTTTTTCGATGTCCGGTTTCAGGGTGGGTTCGTCGAATGTTCCGGTGATAGCGAATGGTAATTTAAGCGACTTTTGGCCTTCTTTTATTGACGGTGTGCTCGCTTCGCCTCTGATGTCGAGCTGACGTTTGCCGATATCAACCAAACCTGTCATCTCGACACGTGCGTCGGGCGATGACAGGCTCGCCTCAAGCAGTTCCGCTTCACCCTTGGAAATTTGGGCTTTCAGGACAATCCGGTCAAATTCGGTATTGCCGCCCCCGAGGCTACCGGTCAGGCTCAGAGGTCGTGTTTCTGCCTTTTTGAGAATTCCCTCGACATTGATTCCCGACAACATCCCGTTTTCAACAGCGAACTCTCCCGTACCCGAGAGGTTCTTCATCAAGCCTTCGGCCGACTCTCCGGTCGCTTCTACTGTCAGTGATCCGTTCGATACCCCCTCGAAGTGCCGGTTGTTCATCAGGGCAAGAAGAGCAGCACCGCTATCGATTTTCTCGAAATTGCTATGGAGTTTCAGTGCCAACCCATTCTCGGCTTCAGTTAACGCCAAGCGCGCCTTGACCGCCCCGTTGAAAATTTTGGCTGATGCAAGCGTTGCATCAAATTTCCCTTCTGAAGCCATCAAGGAAAGCGCAACGTCGTTAACGCGGGCAATGCCGAGATCGGCTCGTTCCGCTGAAATCCTGAGATCGAGATCAAAAACCGGCAAAATCGATTTGTCCAACGCATCCTGCTTCCAGCCAATTCCGCCATCGACTTTGGGCCAGTAGGGCCGCAAGGCATCCGTCGCATTGATATCCTCGGCAGCAAGTGTAGCCACTATTTTGGCCCGCTCCTCGTTCAGCTTGAAATTCAAAGCGCCATTAAACATCATCTTTCCCAATGCCACCTGTGCATTTGAAATCATGAAGCCCTCGGACGATATTTTGCTGGCGCCCGAAATTGCCAAATCGAGCGAACTGGCAATTCCCGGCTTCATGCCGAGCGCTCGTGATAATCGTCCAACGTCAGTCACTGAACTGGTCAATGTTCCGTTGAACTGCGGCAAAAGACCTGTGTTTAGGCCTCCGGTAAGTTTCAACCGTCCGACCTCCGATGAAACGTCTAAAGACATTCTTCTGGAATTACCGACGGACACATCGGGCGCGTCTGAGACGAAGGCTGCGGATAATTGTTGACCGCGCCATATCGTCTCGCCCGAGAGTGATAACGATCCGTCGGGTTCGCCGCTCAAATCTGCGAAAAGAGCACTTAACCCCGCGTCTAAGGTTTGGGTCTTTCCCTTGATTGTGCCATTGACGATCTGGACGTTGAAGCGTTCGCGATTTGCAGCCGGGATAGTCTCTGACGCATAGGTGTTGATGAAAGTGATCGCGAGCATTGCGGTCTCGCTCGGAGTGGTCGGAAGTCGATCAGGTGGTAATTCGATCGCCGCGTCGATCAGTCGGAACAAATTGGGTTTGAAAACGCCTGTGAGCAATGCGGTCGCGCTGAGTGAGACCTCGGCCGTCGGAGAAACAACGAGAAATTCTTCGTCTTTCACGATACTTAGATCTGAAATTACCAGCTTTGGAGCAGGCAGAAGCGAGAGACGGATCGGCCCCATCAACACATTTGCTTTGCCAAGCGAGGTCGTAATCTGCTCACGGACTTCCCGCTCCGCCCGATCCGAGCTTACCGGCCACTGAACGATGCCGATACCGCCGGCGAGGGCCAATAAGACCATAAGCGCCAAGGCGCCCTGCACAGTGCTTTTTTTCAGAACGGGTTTTGCCGATTTTGCCATAAGTCCTTATAACCCGAACGCATAGGTTTTAACAGACTATCGGCTCGACCGGTTTGCTGAAATCCTGATTCTCCGGTTAAAAACAATCATGCGCGGAAAAGCCCATGATCATAAGGAAGATAACAACGATGGGTGATCAAAATTGTCTTTGGACACCCGGGCCTGCAAGGATCGCCGGAACAAACATGGCGGCGTTCGCACGCGAATTCAGCCAGCGAATTGGAGCGGATTTTCAGGATTATGTCTCTCTTCATGCTGCTTCCGTTGAGGAGAGAGGCCAATTCTGGTCTTGTATCTGGGACTTTTGTAAGGTGATCGGAGAAAGGGGTGATCGATCAATCGGTTTGGACAAGATGCCCGGCGGAGAATTTTTCCCTGATGCAAAACTGAATTTTGCCGAAAATTTGCTGCGGCTGGATGCGCAAGGTGATGCCCTTGTTTTTCGGGCGGAAGATCAGATTTCCCGCAGAATGAGTTGGGATATACTCCGTCAGTCTGTTTCGAGCGCACAGCAATGGCTTATGTCTCAAGGTGTCAGGCAAGGTGATCGCGTGGCGGCAATGCTGCCGAACATGCCTGAATCTGTTATTCTGATGCTTGCAACCGCCAGTATCGGAGCTGTCTGGTCGTCATGCTCGCCCGATTTTGGGGTGCGGGGTGTGCTTGACCGGTTTGGCCAGATTGAACCCAAAATCTTCATTGCATCTGATGGGTATTTCTACGGCGGCAAACGAATAGAGCTTGCGGGCCGCTTGGTCGAGATCCTTGACGGTCTGCCCTCGGTGGAATCTGTATTGGTTGTTTCATTGATCGGAGACTCGAGGGCGGTGTCGCAGCAAGTCCGTTCTGGGGTTGCCTATGACGATGCATTGAAGCGATTTCCCGCCGGCATTCCGGAATTCACGCGTCTGCCATTCAATCATCCCCTTTTTATCCTGTTTTCTTCGGGCACGACAGGGGTGCCAAAATGTATTGTCCACGGGGCAGGCGGAACCCTCCTTCAGCATTTGAAAGAGCTTAAACTCCATTCGGATATCAGGCCGGGTGACCGGGTATTTTATTTCACAACGCTCGGTTGGATGATGTGGAACTGGCTTGTCTCCTCATTGGCTTGCGGCGCAACGGTGTTGTTGTTTGATGGCTCCCCCTTTTCGCCAACACCCGGGACCTTGTTCGATTACGCGGCGCAAGAGCGAGCAACCCTCTTTGGCACATCGGCAAAATTCATCGACTCCTGCCGCAAGGCCGATCTCAAACCGCGACTGACGCACGATCTTTCCAGTCTGCGCCTGATCGCCTCGACCGGTTCGCCGCTCTCCGCCGAGAGTTTCCGCTATGTGTATTCGGATATCAAAGAGGACGTTCATCTCGCCTCAATCTCGGGTGGCACAGACATTGTGTCCTGTTTTGTCCTTGGTGATCCGACATCTCCCGTTTTTGCCGGCGAAATCCAACGGGCCGGTCTCGGCATGGCCGTTGATGTCTGGGATGACACGGGAAAGCCGGTAAGGCTCGAAAAAGGCGAACTCGTCTGCAAAAAAGCCTTCCCGTCCATGCCCGTCATGTTCTGGAATGACCCGGACGGTTCGAAATACCATTCAGCGTATTTCGAGCGCTTCCCGGGCATTTGGTGCCATGGGGACTTCGCAGAATGGACAGTGCATGATGGCCTGATCATTCACGGTCGATCAGACGCGACACTGAATCCGGGAGGCGTTCGGATCGGTACTGCCGAGATCTACGCTCAGGTCGAAAAAATCCCCGACATCATCGAGGCGCTGGCCATAGGGCAGGAATGGGACAATGATATACGAATTGTCTTGTTCGTTCGCTTGAGACCAGAAGCGGTTCTGACAGACGCGCTCGAACAACAAATTAGGCTGGCAATCCGTCAGGGAGCGAGCCCGCGCCATGTTCCCGCGAGGATTGTCGCGGTTGACGATATCCCACGGACGAAATCCGGCAAGATCACTGAATTGGCCGTCCGCGAGATTGTCCACGGTCGCGATGTCAAAAATCGGGAGGCGCTTGCCAATCCCGAAGCACTCGAATTGTTCCGTGAGATCGCGTCATTACAGCAATAAACACCGGGATTGCCGAAACAAGAGATCAGAAGCCTTTGATTGACCTCTGATCAAATAATCTGACGGAAATGATCGCAGGAATTGTTCCCGCGAGCACAATGAAAAGCGCGGAGACAGCTCCATTCTCGAAGGTACCTCGTGAGGCTTCCGAGTAGACATAGGTCGCCAGCGTCTCGATATTGAGCGGCCTCAGCAAAAGTGTTGCCGGCAACTCTTTGATTGCATCGATGAAAACAAGCAAACTCGCAATAGCTATCGCGGGTTTGAGCAAAGGCCAATGAATCTCTGAGAATACGGCCCCCGGCGAACGCCCGAGAACACGGGCGGCATCATCAAGCGATTTTGGTGCCTTGGCGTAACCGGCACCAAGAGCGCCGATGCCGATCGTCATGAACCGTATCGTATAAGCGATCACAAGCGCCGCGCCGGAACCCATCAGCAACAATCCGATACGCTGATGCGTGAGTTCACGGAATAGATTGGCGATCATATTGTCAAAACCGGCAAGCGGACCCAGAAGTCCTATAGCGAGAACGGTTCCCGGGACGGCGTACCCGAAGGTCGCAAGTTTCCCCGCAAGTGAAATGTCGAATGAACCAAAAAAACGGAGTGTGACAAGAACAATCAGCGAGAGGATCACAACACTTGCCGTGGCAATTCCGCTAAATGCCAACGTACTGGCAAGTTGCCCGGCGAGGACATCAGCGGAAAGTGCCTGTTCGAAGCGTTTGACTGATTGGATGATCAGGAACGAGATTGGCAGAAGAAACCCGATCATTACCGGAATTAGGCAGATAGTGACTGCCCCGATGGCCCCCCAGCCTCTTAGTTGCCGTCTGGACACAGGGCGTGTCTGCCTTTGATAGGCAAAACGTCTGTCACCGCGTGCCCGGTGCTCCAGAAACAACAAGATGCCAATAAACGACATCAACCCCATCGCAAGCTGAGCTGCACCCGGAAGACTTCCGCGGTTGAGCCAGGTTGTATAGATCGAGACGGTAAAGGTTTGGACTCCGAGATAATCTGAAGCACCAATATCATTCAGTGTTTCGAGCAGAACAAGGGTCAATCCAAGCGCGAATGCCGGACGCGAAAGCGGAAGAATGATTGTCGTGAACACGCGGTAAGGCGTCGCGCCAAGGAGGCGGGCGGCGTCCTTGAGATTTGCGCCCTGTCGGGTAATGGCAGACTGAACTGGGAGATAGATATAGGGAAAAAGCACAAATCCCATGATCAGAGCTGCGCCGGGAAGTGAACGGGCAAATGAGGCAAGCCCTGTCGGAAACCACTCTGTACCAAACCAATGAGCGGACAACGATAAGCCGGGATTGATGGCGTCGAGAAGTGCGACATAAACATATGCCACCAGATAGGTAGGTACAGCCAGCGGCATCGCCAGAGCGACGGAGAGTATCCTTCGTCCCGGGAAATCAAATAACGAAACAATCCAGGCCGTCGATAAGCCGAGAACGGTTGCCACAACGGTAACGCCGGCGAGTAGCCATATCGTGTCGCGTGCCGTCATCGGCAAGGTAACAAGCAATGTATGCCCTAAAACAGAAGGAGTTCCCGTTATCGCGATCAAGACGAGAGAAAGAAGCGGGGCCGCTACAAGCAGCCCCGCAAACCACACCCCGGCTTTCAACCCAAGAATATGTCCCGAGAATCGCCTACTTCCACCGGACAGTGGCGTATCGACCTTCAAGCGGGATGAACGCGATGTCACTGGTCGAAGCCGATCTCGTCAACGATTTCGCTGGCTCTCTTTCTGTAGCTGGCGATCTCTGACAGAGATAATGGATCTGCCTTGATCGGCCCGAATAGCCCAATCGTGGCATTCGCATCAATTCCCGACCGCACCGGATACTCGAAGTTCAGCGTGGCAAGCATATTCTGCGCTTGCTCGGCCGTCAGAAATTCAATCAATTGGATTGCCGCTTCCCTGTTCGGAGCATTCTTCGCGACGGCCGCGCCAGAGATGTTCACATGCGTTCCAGCCCCGGCAAAGGACGTGTCGAGTGTTTTGACAGCTTCCCCCCAAGCCTTCTGATCGGGATCAGGACTGTTCCGCATGATGCCGACATAATACGTGTTGGCGATGCCAACATCACAAATTCCGGTGAGAATATCTTTAGCGACGTCGCGGTCTCCGCCTGAGGGTTTACGCGCTAAATTAGCTTTGAGGCCCTTGAGCCACTCGGTCGCCTTGTCAGCTCCCGTGTGGGCGATCACGGCGGCGAAGAGGGAAATATTGTAAGGGTGTTGCCCGGAGCGGATACAGACCCGACCCTTCCACTTTGGATCGGCGAGTTCCTCATAAGTGATGGCCGACTGGGCAACACGGTCACGGGACGCATATACAACCCTTGAACGCTGGGTCACGGCAAACCAGTTGCCCGCGGGATCACGTAAAATGGACGGAACTGCCTTTTCAAGTGAACTTGCCGAAACGGGTTGGGTTAGATCCATTTCTTTTGCTGTGATGAGCTTGGCGGCATCAACCAACAAGATCACATCCGCAGGCGAATTCTGACCCTCAGCTTTAATCCGCTCTTCAAGTCCGTCCTTGATATAAATAGTGTTGACCTTGATGCCTGTCGTCGCAGTGAAGGTTTCAAAGGCGGGAGATACGAGCTGTAATTCACGAGCGGTATAGACGTTTACCTCCGCTGCAACGGCGAAACTGGTAACGTTGTAGCAAGTTAGGAAACAGAGGGCGATTATTCCCATCAGGAACCGGAATGTTGGACATCCGGATATGGAAAACTTTACTGGTAATCTGGTAATCATATTGGTGCTCCCGAGAAGGGGGTCAAGGCCCCGACACAGTGTTAGCCGATCATTTCGGCATCGGTGAAATAACGTCGTGATGCCAATTCGTCAATAAAAAATCTAATAATTTCAATAGTTTATAACTGTTCTAAACTGAAGGTCACAAATTTTCTACCGAAGCGCGGACATCCTCGTTTTACTTTGGAGTAATATGCTTGATAATAAAAGACATATATACTAAGAAATAGATATTTTATATTTTAGATATATATTTTTTATTTTATTTATAAAACTTATATTTTAATAATTCTTTATTTTTAAGAGTTATATATTTAATTCATCGTTTATTGAACATATTCATTGACCAAAGTACAAATGTTCACTATCAATTCTACTGGATAACCACAGCATTCTTTGATCGAATGGGTAATTCATTCACTGAATTTTGTGGAAAGGGGCAAATTAATGCTGAATATTCAACGAATTGGGCTAGCTGCAGATCTGTTCAAGCGGGCGGAGAGTGGGAAGCCTATCAGGATTGGGCTAATCGGTTCAGGCGAGATGGGTACCGATATTGTAACCCAGGTGCGCCATATGCCGGGTCTTGAAATTGGGGCCATAGCTGACCTTGATTTGAAAGCACCGGCGAATGCTTTGCAGATTGCGGGTTACGATCAGGGTGATCACGCAAGTGTCACGACCGCTTCTGCATTGAGTGTTGCAATCGAGTCAGGCAAAGTCGCAATTACTCATGATTCTTCAATGATTTGCGAGTGTGATCAGATCGATGTCGTTATCGATGCGACAGGCAAGCCGGGTGTTGGTGCTGAGATTGGCTTGCATGCAATGGAGCACGGCAAACACCTCGTGATGATGAACGTTGAAGCGGACGTCACAATCGGTTCTTATCTCAAACATGAAGCCAAGCGCCTTGGTGTCGTTTATTCTCTCGGTGCCGGCGACGAGCCTTCTTCGTGCATGGAGCTGATAAATTTTGTCACGGCGATGGGGCATCCCATCGTAGCTGCTGGCAAAGGCAAGAATAACCCGCTGAATATTGATGCGACGCCGGATCAATATAGAGAAGAAGCCCTGCGCCGACACATGAATCCGAGAATGCTCGTCGAATTTGTCGACGGCTCGAAGACGATGGTTGAGATGGTTGCAATCGCAAATGCGACGGGTCTTGTGCCCGATGTTCCCGGGATGCATGGCCCCGCTGCATTGCGTGAAGATTTGAATAAGGTCTTGATTCCACTTGAAGATGGGGGTGTTCTAACCAAGCGTGGCGTTGTAGATTATTCGATAGGGAAGGGTGTTGCGCCGGGTGTTTTCGTGATCGCCGAAATGCGGCATCCACGCATTCGGGAGCGCATGCATGATCTCAAATTGGGAGCGGGACCTTATTACACGTTTTTCCGTCCATACCATCTGACAAGTCTTGAAGTTCCGCTCACGTGTGCGCGTGTTGCTCTGTACGGCATTCCCGATATGGAGCCGTTAGATATGCCCGTAGCAGAGGTCTGCGCAGTCGCCAAACGTGATTTAAAGGCGGGAGAGTCCCTCGATGCAATTGGTGAGTACACGTATCGTGCTTGGGCGATGACAGTTGCCGAAGCAAAGGCCGCTAACGCTGTCCCTTGCGGACTTGTCGAGGGTGGACGTGTTTCTGCCGCTGTTAAAAAGGGCGAATTGTTAACCTATGGAAATACGTCAGTAGATGAAGCGTCGAAGATAGTCGTGCTGAGGCGTCGACAAGATGCTTTGGTTGCGTCGAGGCAGTAGTGAAGAGAGTTAGGGTACGATGGATACGATTTCAAATGAGGCTTCTAACTTGAATAATAACCTGAGCAGAATGGCAAATGTACCTGAAGCATATAGGTATTTTACATTGGACCAACTGAAGGGTGCATTAAAAAAAATGTATCTTATTCGTCGGTTTGAAGAAGAAGCGGAGGATTCGTACCAGCGAGGCCTTACTTACGGTACGATGCATCTTTCAATTGGTCAGGAAGCAAGTGCGGTTGGTATTTGCATGCCACTGTCAAATGCTGATTATATTACCTCGACCCATCGGGGGCATGGTCATTGCATCGCGAAGGGTGCTGAACCCGGTAAAATGTTCGCCGAGTTTTTCGGAAAGGAAACAGGATATTGCAGAGGGCGTGGCGGCTCAATGCATATTGCGGATGTGACAACCGGAAATTTGGGCGCAAACGGTATTGTCGGCGGTGGGATCCCGATAGCGGTTGGGGCGGCACTTTCAATTAAGCATCAAAAGAAAAACGCTGTGGCCGTTTGTTTTTTTGGCGATGGTGCCAATAATGAAGGCTCATTTCACGAGTCGCTAAACATGGCTTCCATATGGAAGCTGCCGGTTGTCTTTGTCTGTGAAAATAATCAATACGGCATGTCAACATCGATTGAACGCTCGACTTCAGTAAAAAACATTGCTGATCGTGCGGTTTCTTACTCGATGCCGGGGATAACGGTAGACGGAAACTCGTTTTCCGATGTCGCGAGCGCTTCCGTAGAAGCGGTGGCGCGAGCCAAAAGTGGTGAAGGGCCAACACTGATTGAGTGTCTTACTTACCGGACACGCGGTCACTCGCGATCAGATAGAAACCGTTACCGGACCAAGGAAGAGATTGATGCTTGGGCGGCACGCGATCCGATTCCCCGGTTTGAAGGTGAGCTTTTGAATTTCGGAATTTTGAATGAGACTATGATTGCCGAAGTCAGAGAAGCTGCCGAGCGCGAAATCCAGTCCGCTCTCGAGTTTGCAAAATCTAGTCCAGATCCTGATCCGCTTCAGGTTGCCAATTTCGTATATTCCAGTTGAAAGCAAGTTACATGACGGATTCTGCAATCAGAGAAATAAGCTTCAGTCAGGCAATCTATGAGGCTATGGCTCTTGCAATGGAGGCGGATGAACGCGTCATCCTGATGGGAGAAGATATAGGGGTCTACGGGGGCGCTTTTCAGGTGACCGGTGACCTTGTGCACCGCTTTGGTCCAGAGAGAGTCATTGATACGCCTATTTCTGAACTTGGTGGGGCAGGGGTTGCCGTAGGTGCCGCCCTTACAGGAATGCGGCCCATCTTTGAATTTCAGTTTTCGGACTTTGCCACTTTGGCGATGGAGCAGATTGTTAATCAAGCGGCGAAAATGCGTTATATGCTCGGTGGCGAGGTGTCCGTTCCAGTTATCATGCGTCTTCCCTGCGGTTCTGGATCCGGGGCCGCTGCGCAGCATTCTCAATCCCTTGAGGCGTGGTTCGCGCATGTGCCTGGACTCAAGGTGATTGAGCCGACAACCCCTTATGACGCGAAAGGCATGCTGCTAGCCGCTCTGGAGCAGAATGACCCGGTTCTAATTTTTGAACATAAATTGCTTTATAAAATGAAGGGGCACGTCCCTGAAGGGCACTATACGGTGCCGATTGGACCATCTGAAACGAGACGCCAGGGGAAAGACGTCACCATTGTTGCAACTGCGATTATGGTAGCAAGAGCCTTGGAGGCCGCGGTGATTCTCGAGGGTGAAAATATTGATGTTGAGGTGATTGATCTCAGAACCCTCCGACCCATGGATACAGAGAGCATTATTGCGAGTGTTAAGCGGACCTCACGTCTCTTATGCGTTTATGAAGGTGTTAAAACACTTGGAATTGGGGCAGAAATTAGTGCAGCCATCGTTGAAAGCGATGCTTTTGGGTTTTTAGACGCGCCGGTTATCCGACTTGGTGGACAGGAGTGCCCGATCCCCTACAGTCCCGGATTGGAACGGGCTTCAGTTCCGCAAGTCGACGATATTGTCAGATGTGCTCGTGACTTGGTTCGAAGGAAGATCTGATATGCCCGTAGATGTCATTCTGCCGCGTGTAGACATGGATATGGTTTCAGGCCGTATATCACGATGGTTTGTTGCTGAGGGCGATATCGTAAAGAAGGGTCAGGTTCTGTTTGAAATTGAAACAGACAAATCAGCGATGGAAGTTGACAGTCCGACGTCAGGAATCATCAAGGATATTTCGGGGGCCTCATCCGGTGACATACTTGTTGGCAGTTCCGTTGCGAGGATTTTTCAGGAGTCAGAGCCCTACACGGGGACAACGGCGGTGTCGTCGGCTTCTGAGTTGAAAGTAGAAAATAAATTTGAAAAGAATAGTTTTCTCGACCATGATAAATTGGAAAGTATTTCTGATGCCGTCGACGTTTCCTCTAACCAAAAGGGCATAGCCAATGCAACGCCTCTTGCAAGAAGGTTAGCCAAAGAAAAATCAATCGACTTGTCTCTTGTGGAAGGAACAGGTCCTAAAGGTCGAATACAGTCAGAAGATGTTTTAAAATACAAAACAGATTTTATTGCTGGTAGTAAAATAAATTCGGCAAATAATTTTTTCCCATCCGACGACTCCGTCAAAAAACTATTTTCACCCGGCAGCTTTATTGAAGTCCCGCACGATACAATGCGCAAAACAATTGCTCGCCGCCTGCTTGAATCGAAACAGACGGTTCCGCATTTCTACGTCTCGGCCGATTGCGAGCTTGATCGCCTCTTGGCTGCCCGCGAAGAGATGAACGCGGCAGCACCTTTAGTCGATGGCAAGCCTATTTATAAGATCTCGGTCAATGATTTTGTCATCAAGGCGTTGGCGCAAGCCCTGATCCGCGTTCCCGACGCGAATGTCAGTTGGACGGAACACGCAATGCTGAAGCATCTCCACGCCGATGTCGGCGTTGCGGTCTCGATCCCGGGTGGATTGATCACGCCGATTGTGCGGCAGGCTGAAACCAAATCATTGACGCAAATTTCTGCCGAGATGAAGGATTACGCGGCACGCGCCAAGGCACGTAAACTCAAGCCGGAGGAATATCAGGGCGGAACGACTGCCGTTTCCAATCTCGGCATGTTTGGCGTCAAGGAATTTTCGGCAATTGTGAACCC
>CAMCXA010000061.1 GCA_945883115.1 Alsobacter soli | reverse complement strand
GTCCATGGTCCTTTGCCCCTATGAAACGTGATCCTCCCGGACGGATTGCTTTTGAGCCAAGGTAGGGCTGGAAAACCTGACCTGTTTCCCATAAAAGAGGATGTTTAGAACTGGAATTTTCTAATTGTGCCCCCCTTTCGAGGACGAGGGGATTTCCATGAATGTATCATAGTTTACTGAGGCGCAGATTGCATTTGTTTTGAAACGGGCGGAAGAGGGCGTCTCAGAAGCCACTTTTTATGTCTGGCGGAAGAAGTATGGCAATCTGCTGCCAACCGAGATGAAGCGTTTGCGGCAATTGGAAGATGAGAACTCAATGTTGAAACGGATCGTAGCGGAACTGTCTTTAGATCAAGCTATGCTTCAGGACGTGAATAAAAAATTGCTTAGCAGTATCCTAATTCTGATAAACTGAGACTGAAGGAGTGAAACAGATGAAGAAGAATATTCTGTTGGTCGGTGAAAGCTGGGTTTCGGCTGTCAATCACTTCAAAGGGTTTGACACGTTTACGACGGTTAGTTCCGCTGTTGGCATCAAGCCTTTGGCCGAAGCGTTGGAGGGCAGCGACTTCAAGCTAACGCACATGCATTCTCAGGATGCGGTAGAAGGATTCCCGTACACACTTGAAGGTCTATCGAGCTATGACGCCATCCTCTTATCGGACATTGGCAGTAACTCCTTTCTTCTTCCTCAGGACGTGTGGCTTCAAGGGAAGACAGTGCCGAACCGGTTGACGCTCATCAATCAATGGTGCCGCCAAGGTGGCGGGTTGATGATGATTGGTGGTTATCTTTCATTTCAGGGAATTGATGGCCGTGCCCGGTGGCGGCGGACGCCTGTTGAGGCTGCACTGCCGGTAGAATGCCACCCCTTCGATGACAGGATCGAAGCACCAGAAGGCATCATCGCCGAAATTTTAGAGCCGGATCACCCTATAGTTGCGGGCATAACGGGACCTTGGCCGCCACTCCTTGGCGCAAACGAGGTTATTGCAAAGCCTGACGCTACGGTAATCGCCCGGCTGCCCGCAGAGCAGGGACATCATCCTCTTCTCGTTGCTGGGCGGTTTGGTGCTGGTCGCACCTTGGCGTGGACCTCCGATGTGGCTCCTCACTGGTTGCCCGAGACGTTCTCCAATTGGCCGGGCTATAAAAAGCTTTGGACGCAAGCACTCACCTGGTTAACGACACGCGATGGCTGAAGGGTCTCGGATCAAGGCGTGATCTGCCCCCAAGAAACTGGACCGTTTTTGATGAGAGTTTTTTGCGCTAAATTCTCCTGGCTGGGGAGGAGCACAAGCGATGAAAGCAAGCCAATTTTCCGACGCTCAGAAAGCGTTTATTTTGAAGCAAGGGTCTGACGGCGTGCCCGTTGCAGACATCTGCCGGAAGGCTGGGATCAGCCAAGCAACCTATTTCAACTGGAAGAAGAAATACGACGGCCTGCTGCCAACCGAAATGAAGCGGCTGAAATTTCTGGAAGACGAGAATACCAAGCTACGCAAGATCGTCGCAGACCTGTCGCTTGATCGCGAGATGCTGCAGGACGTCATCCGGCGAAAGCTCTAAGGCCTGCTCGGCAGCGCAAGCTGGTTGATGGGGTTTGCAGTGACTGGAATGTTTCGATCCGGCGGGCCTGTAAGGCCTTTGAGGTCGAAAGATCAACCTACCATTACAAATCTCGTCGCACCGATCAGGCCGCATTGGAAGCCCGCATCAAAGAGATCTGCCAGACCCGCGTCCGCTATGGCTATCGGCGCATCCACGTCATGCTTCAGCGTGATGGCTGGAAGGTTAATCAGAAGAAAGTTCGGAGAATTTACAATGAGTTGGGATTGCAACTGCGTAATAAAACACCGAAGCGTCGCGTCAAAGCCAAATTGCGGGACGATCGTCAGGAAGCCGTTCAACCCAATGAAACCTGGGCCATGGATTTTGTCCATGATCAGCTTGCCACCGGCAAGAAGATTAGGGTTTTGACAGTTGTCGATACATTCTCGCGATTCTCGCCCATTCTTGATCCGCGATTCAGCTATCGGGGGGAGGACGTGGTTCAATCTCTGGAGAAAACCTGCGCCAAATTGGGTTATCCAAAAGCCATTCGTGTTGACCAAGGATCAGAGTTTATCAGTCGTGATCTCGATCTCTGGGCTTATGCCAACAATGTCATTCTTGACTTCTCAAGGCCCGGAAAACCCACCGACAATGCCTATATCGAAGCATTTAATGGCAGGTTCCGCGCGGAATGTTTGAACGCCCATTGGTTCCTGACCCTTGACGACGCACGGCAAAAAATAGAGGATTGGCGTAACTACTATAATGAGGTTCGGCCCCACGGTTCAATCGGTCATAAGGCTCCGATCTCGTTACAAAATCACGTTGGCGCATCCAGCCCGTCAACGTGATTTAAGCCCGAAAACTCTACCTTCGGGCGGTCCAAAGAAGGGTCTCGGATCACGCCAACCATGCATTAACATTCAAATTGGACCACCTTATGGGGGCAGACCACAATCCGGTCGGCTACGCCAAGTCGGCACGCCGATCGATGTGTATAATCGACCCGCAAGCAAAATGGTTGCGGATTTCCTTGGTGATTTGAATGTATTGGATCCCCAGTCTGTGGAGCTAGTCTTCGGCTTCAAGTCTAGTGATTTCTTGGCGATACATCCGGGCGCAATAATTATTGCCGAAGCGAGCGGAGTTTCGGAGCTTGGAAACGAGTACTTCTGCTACAAGGCAGAAGTCACGGAACTCAAAATGATGGGGTTGGTGATGCGGTACACACTTAATGCATCAGGTGTGGCTATGAAGGTAGATACTTTGAATAAGCCTAGCAACAAACGCTGGGAGATTGGTGCTGAAGTGAAATTTCAGGTTGATAGTTCGGACGTTGTGGTCCTCAACGACCGATAGCTTACCATAGGGTTTGACTTGTATGCATGCCCCTGGTTATGAAAACATTATCTTTGCGTTAGCCGAAGGGGTTTTCGTCAGTGAAGTACTCTGATTTGAAGCTGGGATGAGGTAGGGGCTGGGATCATGGAGTAGGGTAGACTTGACTCAGATTGGGCAAGACCGGCGGCTGCGAGAAATCTTGTTCGAGACCACACCATCTCAGTAAGCCAGCAGCTGAAAGGATTCGTTCTCGTCCATTGGGTGCCAATGCTCGACCTTACAATTGAACTAGGGGGGCACCGGCTTGGTATAGGCGGCACGAATAACATGACCTTCGACGGACCAGTGGAACTGGCTTGAAAGTGGTGACTATTGTCTGGCACTACTTCGTTGATACGGAACGGGAAGGTCTTGATGACGGAATCGATGAACAGTTCGGCTTGGCAAGGTTTTAATGCAATCCCTTCGCCTTAAGAGCAAGGTCTAAGGCCCGCTGAAAACTAGACTCCGATGCTGGCCACTAAAGCCAAGCGCTTCACGACAATCCTAAACTAACCTAACACGTGGATCATCTGATAGGGGCAGTCCAGGGCACTCCAATAGCATCGTCCATCGTTGGGGATCTTGCCGTAGTCATCACTGCGTCATGCTAAGCGAACCGGTAACGCCCCAGGTGTCGGTAATCCGGTAGCCCTCGGGCCACGGATCGGTCGGGTCGACGACATAGCTCATAAACCCTGTGATCCATGCGCGCCCCTCGATCGCCGGCACTATCGCCTGCCGACTCCCCACCGTCGTCCTGGCGAGGATCCGCCCACGGAATCGCGATCCGATGATCGATTCGTGAAACATCTCGTCGCCGACCTTCATCTGGCCGCGCGCATGCAGAACTGCCATTCGCGCGCAGGTGCCGGTTCCGGTGGGACTTCTGTCGGATCTCCCTGGAGAAACTATGCACGTATTCCGCGTTGTCTTGCCGACGCCTGCGAAAGGCCGGTTCAATTGCACGATCTGTACGCCTGAGATGTCGGGATTCTCCGGATGAACGACGGAAAGCTGCTCGCGGCACGCGCCACGAATCTTTTCACCTACAAGCGCAAGCTCGCGCGCCTCGTCGGGCGTGATCGAAAAACCGAGCTTTGTCGCATCGACGATGGCGAAAAGCATGCCGCCGTAAGCCGTATCAAGCGTGACGGTGCCAATTCCTTCGACTTCGACATTGACGTCAAGCCGGTCAACGAAGGACGGCACATTCTCGATCTCGACCGCCAGGCATTTTCCATTTGCGCAGCGGGCACGCGCGGTGACCGGTCCGGCGGGAGTGTCTAGTCGGACGAAAGATTCCGGCTCCGTCATCGCCACGATTCCGGTCTCGAGCAGCACGGTCACAGTGCAGATCGCGTTCGAGCCCGACATCGGCGCATAGACGGTTGGCTCCATAATAATGACCCCGGCGTCGCAATCCGGACGGGTCGAGGGAACAATCAGATTCACGTGGCGGGCCACGCTGCCGCGCGGCTCGCTGATCAGCAACTTGCGGATGCCGTCGAAATCCCGCTCCATGGATTGCATTTTCTCAAACATTGTCTTGCCCGGCGGCGGCAGCACGCCACCGATGATGACGTCACCGACTTCTCCTTCGGCATGACATCCGACCACAGACACTAGGCGCTTGGCTTGCATTCCGCTTCTCCAGAACTGACCGATGATTAAGCTACTATACAGCCACACGGTGGGAGCGTCATCATCGCAGGAATTGCGCTGGACCGCCAGCGCCAAGAACGAGCCGCGTTGAAGTGGCCACGCGGTTCATGCCGCCGTAGTTCCGCCATCGATTGAAACGACGGCGCCGGTGATGAATGCGGCGTCATCCGAGGACAGGAAGGCGACGAGCCTCGCGATCTCCCAAGGTTGGCCAACGCGACCTAGCGGAATGCCCGCGGCCATTCGTTTGAGCCCGACCTCGCGGTCAGTCGTCGACATACCGCTGTCGAGCATTCCAGTATCTGTCGCGCCTGGACAGACTGCAACCACCCTGATGCCGTCGCTTGCATGATCGAGAGCCATCGAACGGGTCATATGCACGACGGCTCCCTTGCTCGCACCATATGCGACCGCGCCACGGGCGCCGACCAGACCCCATTCCGATGCAATGTTGACGATCACCCCGTGAGATTGATGACGCATCGGACCCAGCGCCGCCCGCGACATTCGGAACACCGACGTCAAATTGGTGAGAATGGTTTGATCCCAATCCGCGTCGGTACATTCGGTAGCCGTGCCGCGAAGTATGATGCCCGCACTGTTCACGAGGATATCAAGTCGGGAATGCCGCTCGACGGTCTGCTCGACAAGCCGCTCAGGCGCGCCGGCTTTGGTGATGTCGGCTTCGATAAATTCGCCGCGTCCGCCAAGCCGCTCAACCTCACGCTGCGCGGCTTGGCCCGCTTCGCGATTTCGACCGACCAGGACCACATCCGCACCCAATTCAGCCAGACGAATGGCGATCGCCCGTCCGATTCCGGCTGTCGCACCGGTTACCAATGCCGTTTGCCCAACTAGCAATAGAACCTCCAAGCTTGGAGATTTCGAATCTCGTTTTCTCTTTTAACTACGAAAGTCAGCCCCACTATCTTCCTCAAGTCCCATTTAGCTTTCAATTTTTGATGTGACAGTCCCAAGTTGGGGCTACACGAGCATCGCTGATCTCGAATTCGACTTGGGTGGCGCACCCCGTGCAATAAAATGCTCTGCATATGACGTTGTCATCGATGTAGATCGCCGGATCGCGATTGATCGGGCTCAGCTCCTGGACCGCGATGTGCCGACAGACCAAGGCAAGCTTGTAGTTTTCGTCATTCGAGCAGATGTCTTGACCGCACTCGTTGCAGATCACTCGGCCGCCGCGAACGATGAGGTACTCGCTGATTGCAATCTCTTCAATTGTTCCGGGCTGGGATCCGGTCGGTTGTTTCAAGCGCGGCGGGGTCCGGCCTGAGAGCCTCTCGCGTCGAATATCGGCTCTCCGTGATGCGGTCGCTGGCATATCGGCAACCCCTGAGGCGGGATCTAGGACAACGCCATAGGCGGCTCGCGCCATTGCGATCGAGACGGATGCATTTTCCACGTCACGACTGACCAACTCGGCTGGGCGATCGATTGGATCGCCATATCCGGCGCCGCCGTACACTGTAATTTCGTAGACGTCGTTGACGCACTGCATGGTCTGCGATTTTGGCGCGAGCAGATCTGCGGTACCCTCAAGTTCCTCGATGCTTATTGGTACATGCCCACCGGACAGTAGTGATTTTACATTGCTGTCGCGCAGGATAAGGTATCGGCAGGAGTTGCCCGGCTGGCCACCGCTCAAGCCACCATTCGAGGGAAATGCGACGCCGAATGCCGCCGACACGTGAATGAATTCCTTGTCAGTGCCGTGAATGATGAAAGCAAAATTTGCGCCAAGGCCACCGCGCCAGCGACCCGCTCCGCCGGTATCACACACTTCCCGGCGATAAAGCACGAGCATCGGCCAGATTTGTTCTGTCACTTCGACATTGGAAATCCGGGCTGCCGGGATGCCGTACTGGCCGCCGGTGCTCACGCCGTCCGCCCACGTGCGTGCGCCAAACCCCATCGCAGCTGGTTCCTGCAATTGAGTCACAAAGGCCTGACCATTGCGGTCGTACCCCATTACCTGAACGGCTGGCCAACAAGCCCCGCCGCCGGCTAACAGTAATCTTCGAAACTCGGGATGGCCGGTGAGCATCTTGGCAACCGTTGCGCGGGCACAGTTGTCGACCAGGGATATGGGAGATGTCGATGCGATACTGACTGCAGCCGGATATTCGGCGTTGATCATCGTACCGCGAGGGTTGGTGAGTGTGATGACCCGGCGCAATGCCCCAGTGGCCCAGACCATATCGCCGGCCAACATGGTAAGCACAACGCCCATCACGCCGGCCCATGTCGAGCCCGATGCGCCGTTGATCATGCCGACCTGAGGGTGGGTGCCGGTAAAATCGAAATGAAGCTGGTCGGCGGTCTTGGTCATGGCACAGTGCACCTGATAGACTTTTCGATCCAGGTGCTTGGCCACTTCAACGTTCTCTACATGACGCCATTCGCCGTCCGGAAGGCTTCGCAGTCGACGCCTCAACTTCTGTTCCGTCCGTTTCATGCCCTCCTTAATGACGACCTTGACTGTGTCGGCACCATATTTTGCGATCAGCTCGCCGATCCGCTTGCTTGCGACGTTGTTGGCGGCGATTTGCGCGCGTAGATCGAGCTGCAGCAGCTTTGGCTGGCGGGAACGGCGGATATAGACGTCTTCGACGTCTGCCTGAACAACGTTTTTGTGGACGATGCGTATCGGCGGCATCGGGGGCTGCTCCCCGAATACGTCGTCCGCCTCGATGGAGAAACTTCCGGGACTTCTACCACCGACATCTACTTGGTGAATGGTAGTCCCTGACCAGGAGAACAGTTTGCCGTCGACGAATATCGGAGACAGAATCGCAACATCGTTCTGGTGAGCCGCTCCTACCCACGGATCGTTGCACAGAAACATATCGCCCGGTTCGATGCCCGGATTCCCGGCGCGGTGCTCGATCGTCCAGCGGATCATATATTCCAACACGACGGAGTGGAAGACGACATAGGGTCCCATGATGAAACCAGCGCCGATTTCGTCGGTTAGTGCGGTCGAGAAGTCCGTCGCTTCAGTCGCAACCGGCGAGCCCGAGATGCGGCGAATGGTGCTGCCCATTTCCTCGCAGATTTGCGAAAAGCGGTGGCTGATGACTTCGTAAGTAACAATGTCGAGCTCCGGCTGCCCGTCCAGCCGGTGAAAATCCATGACCGATTCCTGCGAGACCAGCGGTCGGTCGTCGATCTCCGCGTAGAACCGCTCAGCGCCTGCAACCCAAGTCATTTTTCTCGTCTCCTCGTTTCTAGTTACCGCGCCGCGCCGACCGGCTTCATCTCGAGATTGCCCCACCGATCGACCGCGCATCGCCAGCCGGGTGGCACCGCCGCGCTGGTAATGCCGAGATCGATTAGAGCCGGCCCTGTGACGACAGCGCCGGCGGCAAGCTCGTCGCCGTTGAAAACCGAGGTATCAACGCGACCTGCGTAAGGCCAGTTGACCTGCTCGATTAGAAGCGAGGGTTCCCGCCCCGAAAACGCCTTCAGGTCCCTGTCCGCGATCTGCGGCTGCCAGCGCTTGCCTATGGCCTCGATACGAAAGGCCGTAATTTCGGTAGCGGCCCCGTTCAGGAGCGACCCGGATCCGAACTCCTGCAAGTAGCGGCGCTCGAACGCTATGCCGAGCTTGCCCGCGGTTGCCGACGTTATTACTGCCTCATCGATCACGACACTGAGCTCTGAGAGTTGTCCGCGATAACGCATGTCGACAAAGCGCCGAAGTTGCTGATCCTTGGGTTCGATTCCATCGTCCAGAAGCTGGGCGCGCGCTTGCCGCTCCAACTCCTCGAACACTGCATTCATGCGGCCGGCATCGAACGGGTTTACCATTGGTATGGAGAGTTCGATTACGTGAACGAGGTCGGACATCGCGATCCCGAAAGCGCTGAACACCGACGACATCTTGCCGAGCGGAACGACGACGGATTTGACCTGCAGATCCTCACCGTAAAATGCGCCATGTAACGCGCCCAGACCGCCATATGCGTAAAGCACAAAATCACGAGGATCGAGCCCGCGCTCGACTGTGACCGTACGGATCAGATCTGCCATCTTCGCGTTGACAATGGAGAAGACCGCTTCTGCCGCCTTGATCGGATCGAGGCCAAGCGGTATTGCGACATGCTCCGACATTGCCTTGATGGCAAGGTCCGATTTAAGCCTGAAACGACCGCCCAGAAATCGATCAGGATTGATCAAGCCGAGCACGACATTGGCGTCTGTCAGCGTTGCCCGTGATCCCCCGCGATCATAACATGCCGGGCCAGGATATGCCCCCACGCTCTCCGGGCCTATCTTCATCGATCCATCCACGACCTGCACGAGACTACCGCCGCCCGCCCCGATCGCCACGATATCGATGGACGGAAGGTGGAGTACCTGCTGATCAATCGTCGTGGTCGTTCGCAGCAGTGGCCGACCATCAACTATTAGCGCCACGTCGAAACTGGTCCCGCCGACATCCGTGCAGATAATATTGGAATGACCAAGCAGTTCGCCGACACGCTGCGCGCCGATCACCCCGCCGGCCGGACCGGAGAACAGTGTCGTGACCGGGTGGGCTTCGGTATAGCTCTGCGTCCCGACGCCACCGGTTGAATGCATGATCAGGAATGGGCAGGATACTCGTCGATCGTCAAGCCCCTTTCGGACTCGCCCAAGATACTTAGACACGGCCGGCCGAACGAAGGCGTCGACAACGGCGGTGGCTGTCCGCTCATATTCACCAATGCGAGACGATACCTCGGAGGACAATACCGTTTCCAAGTCGGGGTACCACTCTGAGGCGAGTTCGCGTACACGGCGCTCGTGCGAATTGTTTAAGAAACTCCAAAGGAAAGCAACGACGACGATATCGACGCCAAGCGACTTAAGGCGCGACAATGCTTCGCGCGTCTCGTTTTCGTTCAATGCCACCACGATCTTACCTGTGGCGTCGATACGCTCGCTGACTTCGCAGATCCGGTTCCGTGGCACGATCGGCGGCGGTTTGTCCGTCAACGCATAGGTCTGCAGTTGGAGTGGGCTGAGGCCAGCGACACGTCCGAACACCCGCATAATCTGCAGCGTATCTCCGTGCCCCGCGGTCGTGACCAATCCAACCTTCGCGCCTGTACGTGTCAGGAACGCGTTAGTGGCTATCGTCGTGCCGAGTGTCAACGACGAGATACGTTCCAACTCGGCCTGGCGCTCACCAACCGGTCCCGACGCCAGCTCGATGGCGTCCATTACGCCACGCGCGTAGTCATCCGGCGTCGACGCCGTCTTATCCACCCGGATCGTTCCGTCCTGGTCTACTCGGACTACGTCGGTGAAGGTCCCGCCGGTATCGATGCCGATCGCACGCATTTTTTGCAAATCAGGTCTCGTCATTTGACCACCCTTTTCCTGATCAACGGGAAACATCGTTGGAAGCATCTATTTCGTATTGCACAACCCGGCAATTTATCCATCATGTATCACCCTTAACTTTTTTTGCTGGACCAATCAAAGAACCAGTTAGTGTTATGTATTTAATACCAGGTGGAGGCGACACTGGCCTTCCGTCTAAAGGCGCTGTCACGTCTGGAGTGCCCCTGTGAAGTGGTCCACGTTTTGGGATAATTTTATCACCCGAGATGGAGGACCAAGAGATGACGGTCAGACGGGAAAATATCGACTTCGTCGAGCTGTCTCGGATTTGACCCTCGATAAACTGATGTGGCCGGGGGGGCAGATCGTTGAATACACGAGCGTCCTTAGACAATTATCCTCTATACCAGCGAAGTCTATTACGGATCACAAAAACGATCCCGGAGTTCACCCTGCGATCATCAACACGTGGAACCCCATGTGATAAAGGAAAATAAGGTTCAATTCGACGCATCTGCGCGTCCGAAAGCCAAATCAAATCACCCAACTCAAAGCCCTCCCAGACACGGGAGTGAACCAGATAATCGCCTGTTTGTGAGTCCCTTGAATGGGTCTTGAGCCTAGGACCCAACAATCTAAAAAATAAGGCTAATGTCTGAAACTTCCTGACATTAGCCTTATAGCGTGAGATAGATCTAATGGGTTGCTTATCAGTAATCCATACCGCCCATGCCGCCGCCGCCCATTGGCATTGCTGGCTTGTCCTTCGGTGTTTCAGCAATCATGGCTTCGGTCGTGATTAAGAGACCAGCAACGGATGCTGCATCCTGAAGCGCTGTTCGAACAACCTTTGCTGGATCAACGATGCCAGCGTCGAGCATGTCGACATATTCTTCGGTCTGAGCGTTGAAACCGAAGGTCTGTGACTTGTTCTCGTGGATCCTGTTGACGACGATCGAGCCTTCGACACCAGCGTTTTCAACAATCTGACGAATGGGGGCTTCGAGCGCTTTGAGCACGATGTTAATGCCGGCCTGAACGTCTGGGTTTTCAGACTTCAATTTCGCAACAGCAATCTTTGCACGTAAAAGTGCAATGCCGCCGCCCGGAACGATGCCTTCTTCAACCGCTGCGCGGGTTGCATTGAGCGCGTCATCAACGCGATCCTTCTTTTCCTTGACTTCGACTTCCGTCACGCCGCCGACGCGGATCACAGCAACACCACCGGCAAGCTTGGCAAGACGCTCTTGGAGCTTCTCGCGATCATAGTCAGAGGTGGTCTCTTCGATCTGAGCCTTGATCTGGTTGACGCGGCCTTCGATGTCTTTCTTCTTGCCCGAACCATCGATGATGGTGGTGTTTTCCTTGTCGATACGCACCCTCTTGGCGCGGCCGAGCATGGCAAGGGTCACGCTTTCGAGCTTTATGCCGAGGTCTTCTGCAATCATCTCACCAGCGGTAAGCGTTGCGATGTCTTCTAACATAGCCTTACGGCGATCACCAAAGCCCGGCGCCTTGACGGCAGCAACTTTGAGGCCGCCACGGAGCTTGTTGACCACGAGCGTTGCAAGCGCTTCGCCTTCGACGTCTTCAGCGATTATCAGCAATGGCTTGCCGGTCTGAATGACAGCTTCAAGCACGGGCAGCATGGCCTGAAGTGAAGAAAGCTTCTTCTCATGAATGAGGATGTAGGGATCGTCGAGCTCGACGGTCATCTTATCCGCATTGGTGATGAAGTATGGCGAGAGATAGCCACGATCGAACTGCATACCTTCAACGATATCGATCTCGGTTTCAGCTGTTTTGGCTTCTTCAACCGTGATCACGCCTTCATTGCCAACCTTCTGCATCGCCTTGGCAATCATATTGCCAATAAGCGCATCACCGTTCGACGAGATCGTGCCAACTTGGGCGATTTCATCCGATGACTTTACCTTCTTGGCGCGAGCCGTGATGTCTTTAACTGCCGTTTCGACGGCCATGTCAACGCCACGCTTCAAATCCATTGGGTTCATTCCAGCGGTAACGTACTTTACGCCTTCGCGAACGATGGCTTGCGCCAGAATTGTTGCGGTCGTCGTGCCGTCGCCTGCTTTATCATTAGTCTTGGAGGCAACTTCGCGCAGCATCTGTGCGCCCATGTTCTCGAACTTATCTTCAAGCTCTATATCCTTGGCAACCGTTACGCCATCCTTGGTGATGCGCGGGGCACCATAGGACTTATCAAGGACGACGTTACGGCCCTTTGGGCCGAGCGTTACTTTTACGGCGTTGGCGAGGATGTCGACCCCGCGCAGCATGCGGTCGCGAGCATCAGAGCCGAAGTGAACCTGTTTGGCAGCCATTGTAATCTGCTCCTTTGAGCGTAAAAAGAATGAGAAAAACTATATAAAGTGAGGCTTATTTGCCGATCACGCCCATAATATCGGACTCTTTCATGATCAGCAGGTCGACGCCGTCAATCTTGACTTCGGTGCCAGACCATTTGCCGAATAGGATCTTATCACCTTTCTTAACATCAAGAGGGACGAGCTTGCCGTGTTCATCACGAGAGCCTGACCCAACAGCGGCGATTTCGCCTTCTTGTGGCTTCTCCTTCGCGCTATCAGGGATGATAATGCCACCCTTGGTCTTCTCATCAGACTCGAGGCGGCGGACGACCACGCGGTCATGCAGTGGACGAAATTTCATATGGTTATTCCTTTGTCACTAAATAATGCGTACTACTAAAAATATACGAATGCATGTCATTAGCACTCAATTGAGGAGAGTGCTAATGATGATTTCAATGTCTGGCTGAGGGGCTCATGTTAAAACTTAACATGGCTATATTTGAGGCGAGGGCCCCGTGAAGTGAGATAATTATCCCCGCTACCTTAGAAAACGCCGATGATTGGGCAGAAGCGATGCGAATGGCTTGAACAGGTTGATGGATCCAAATAAGAGGAAAAGTTTTCAGACGAAGACAAATTACATCATAATTTCAATGACATAAACGTTATCTACTTCATCTCCACTGGTGCGCCAATGATTTCATGGTCCATACCGGGCACATCGGTTACATTTTTCACGCGGGACAAAGGGCACACGTTTTACGGCATTGGGCGGTATCCATATGCCGTCCGTCAGGCTCTCCCAACACCTGCCTCAACTGCCAAACACAGTTCAACCTGTTTAATCCGCATCGACTAATCACTCTGTGAACATTTTACACTCTCTCTTTGACATCACCAAATTGTCACCTTTCTACGGCTCTGATACGCTTCCAGCCGATATCAAGGCCGTCAAGGATGTTACGATGCGCTCGACGATCGAGCAGGTACCGGATGAGCAGAGCCGCACGGTGATGCGCATTGCGGCGGCGTTTGCGCGCGACGGCAAGAAGCCAGATTCGGCTGTGACGCTGCTGACGCCTATCGCCCTCACAAGGGCGAATTTTGACAAGACTAAACGCGTTGGTGAAATGTAATTTGCTGAATGATTGAAAGTCCTATCCGGGCGGTTATTCCGTAAGGATAGGTTCCATTGATCCTGCGTGTATTCCCGGAGCTGCCATGAATAACCCGAATTCTGACGTGCTCTTGAGCATAGAGAACATCACGAAGCGCTTTCCGGGCGTGGTTGCGCTGGATCTTCTCAGTTTTGATGTCAGGCGCGGCGAAGTTCTTGGCCTTCTGGGAGAGAATGGCGCGGGCAAATCGACGATTTTAAAAATTATTTCCGGTGCCCAGCTGCCAGATACCGGCACCATCGTGTGGGATGGGCATACGGTAACAATTTCCAGTCCGCAGGCGGCGCAAGCTCTGGGCATTGTGACGATTTATCAGGAGTTCAATCTCGTCCCGACCTTGAGCGTCGCCGAGAATATCTTCATCGGGCGCGAGCCGCTGCATTTTGGTCGCTTTATCGATTGGTCGCGGATGCGGTCTGATGCTGCCGCGATTACCAAGCGGATCGGGCTTTCAATCGATCCGGATGCGCTTGTTTCGGACCTTTCCGTTGCCGAACAGCAAATGGTTGAAATTGCGCGCGCTCTATCGATTAAAGCGCGGCTGATCATTATGGATGAACCGACATCCGCGTTGTCGGGTGCGGAGGTGGATCGCCTGATCGGGATTGTCAAAACCCTCCGTGGCGAAGGCGTTTCGGTGATGTTCGTGACGCATCGTCTGGAAGAGGCGATGGTCTTGTGTGATCGGGTCACGATTTTGCGTGACGGAAAGCTCGCGGCCACTCTGGATCGTGACGCGCTTTCCATCCCGATATTTATCGAAAAAATGGCGGGTCGCGAAGCGTCCAATCTCTATAAGCGTCCCGCAACCCGTCGCACTCCCGGTGATGTCCGCCTCTCAATCAGAGGCCTAAAATCAATTGTTACGGGCGAGCGGCGTCATGGCACTGTCTTGCGTGGGGTTGATCTTGATGTCCGTGCCGGAGAAATTTTAGGTATTGCGGGGCTTGTCGGTGCGGGGCGAACCGAGCTTGCACGCGCTATTTTCGGCGCTGATCTTACGAGCTGTGAACGTTTCACTATTGACGGCGAGGACGTCATTGTTCGCTCGCCACGTGATGCGATGAAGCACGGCATCGGACTTGTGCCCGAAGATCGCAAACAACAGGCGCTTTTCCTGCAACTGGC
>CAMCXA010000060.1 GCA_945883115.1 Alsobacter soli | reverse complement strand
GAACAGGCTGGCAGTCGCGGTCATGGCGCGGAACGCTCGAGGCGTTGCCAGATCAGGCCGGCGAGGCTGCCGATCATCAGCCACATGGCGGCGGCAACGACCATGGCATTGACGACGAAGCGGGCGGATAATTCGGGCGGGACGGCGCTGTTCATCGGAACCACTGATAAAGGCGCGCCGACGAGATGCGGAGCTATCATCACAATCGCGCCGATGACGATGGCAATGGGTTTGCCGACTTTGAGGATCAGCCACAGGCCGAGGAGCGATGTGGCAATGGTGCCGAACCACCAGGCTTGGCGGAAGGGCAGAGCGCCCGCTTCCATGCCCGGCAATTCGGGGGGAAGGCCGAGTGCAGGGGCAAGGCTGAAGGCGATGAAGAAGCACCCGCCCCAGATCAGGCCGCGGCGGGCGGATGGAGCCTCGCCGAGAAGGATCATGCCGGCGACGAGGATGAAGGCGAAGCCGATGCAGGCGCCGACGGTGGCAAGCGTGGTGAAGGCGATGCGCTCAAGCCCTTCGGACGGTCCCCATGCGGAGGCATCGTGAACATGGCCCGCATTTGCATCAGGCGTTGCGGCAGCATCGGAGGCGGCGTGATCGTGATGGCTGGATTCAAATGTCTCGGCGATGTGGATAATCGGAACGGTCAGGGCCTGTTGCAGAACGGAGGTGATCAGGCCTGCGAACAGACCGGCGAGCAAGCCGGCGATCAGGATGCGATAAGACATGGATGATCACGCACTGCTTCGAATGCGCTCCCCAAATGCCGTGACCGGCGCTATTGAAGGAAAAGCTGGCTGCTTAGTGGCAGGGAAAGCTCAACGAATGACGCGTATCATGCGCGGCGTTGTGAATAGGCGCGGTTTGCGCCATGCCCACAACATAGACGAGGAACACACCGGCGAGAAAAACCGGAAGAGCCACTTTCCAGACCGCGGCCCGGGTCTCACGCATTGCAATTGTCGACGTCGCCATTCTCATCTCCTGAACCGCCCCTCCGGCGGCATGGGTTGCACCTGTCTTTGGCAGGTCTCCTGGCTCGCGTCTCTCGGAATTTTGCACCTTCCCGGAGTAATCCAGTGGTAAACGCAAAATCCCAGACACTTACAGTTGCGGGGGCAGCCACGGCATCAAACCGCGTTCCCTTTTTACCTTCAAGCGAAGGACCAAAGAAGAACGCACATGAGCACGTGAAAGTTGAGCTTGTCAAGAATGACGGTATT
The DNA here is from genome assembly GCA_945883115.1 of Alsobacter soli. Classification (GTDB taxonomy): domain Bacteria; phylum Pseudomonadota; class Alphaproteobacteria; order Rhizobiales; family Beijerinckiaceae; genus CAIUPE01. The sequence goes on along the minus strand of CAMCXA010000060.1, from coordinate 13,392 downwards.
AAGGGGGGGCCTTGAGAGCAGCTTGCATCGACACCCGTGTTTCGTGTATAGGTGTTTGCGAGTTAGTCATCTCATCACGGTACTTGAAACCGGATTGTGAGAGTGGGGCCGAAAGGACCCGCTCTTTTTTGTTGCCCGAAGGGGCGGAAAGCGTTCAGCAGACGATGATTTCGGAACCGAGACTGATCGAGGATGAAGGGCTTGCGGGCAGCATCGGGCTGATCGTGGCGCCGTCGATCGAGGCTTTGGGGTATCGTCTCGTGCGGGTCCGGGTGAATGCCCAGAATGGCTGCACGGTGCAGATCATGGCCGAGCGTCCGGATGGCGCGATGAGCGTGACGGATTGCGAATCAGTGAGCAAGGCGGTGTCGCCGATACTTGATCTCGATGATCCGGTCGGTCGGGCGTATCATCTGGAGGTTTCGTCGCCCGGGATTGATCGTCCGCTTGTGCGGAAATCGGATTTCGAGCGCTGGGCGGGATATGAGGCGAAGATCGAGATGAATGCGCCTGTCTCGGGCCGGAAGCGTCTGCGCGGTGTTTTGCGCGGTGCCGAGGGCGACATGGCGCTGCTCGAGTTTCGGGACGAGAAGGCGGGTGAGACGATCACTCTGCCGATCCCGATGCGGGATATCGGTTCGGCGCGGCTTGTTTTGACGGATGAATTGATCCGCGAATCGCTGCGCTGGGGCAAAGCATTGCTCCAGTCGGATACGCCGGAAGGCGAAGAGCCAACGGATGAGGAATTGGTTTCGAAAGACGTGAGCGGGGTAAAACCCGCAAGCGGAAAGAAGAAGCCGGGATCGAAGGGCCACGGGCCGAAACACAAACGGGTTGATAAGGAGTGACTTGACATGGCTGTAAGCGCCAACAGGCTCGAACTCTTGCAGATCGCTGATGCGGTCGCACGCGAGAAATCCATTGACCGTCAGATCGTTCTGGCATCGATGGAAGATGCATATGCGAAAGCGGCACGCTCGCGCTATGGTCAAGAGACCAATGTGCAGGCCGAAATCGACCCGAAAACTGGTGAATTGCGCCTCTGGCGGCATTTGCTCGTTGTTGAGGCGGTCGAGAACCCGGCTGTGGAAATCTCGCTGAAGGATGCGATGCGCTCCAACCCTGCAGCGCAGGTTGGGGACGCGATTGCCGACAAATTGCCGCCTTTCACCTTGGGACGCATTGCGGCGCAATCGGCCAAGCAGGTGATCGTGCAGAAGGTGCGTGATGCCGAGCGTGACCGCCAGTATGACGAGTTCAAAGAGCGGATCGGCGAAATCATTAATGGCGTCGTCAAGCGCGCAGAATACGGCAATGTGATTGTCGATCTGGGGCGTGGCGAAGGCATTGTCCGCCGCGACGATCTGATCCCGCGCGAAACATTCCGCGTCGGTGATCGGATCCGTGCGTATGTGGCCGATGTCCGCCGCGAGCCGCGCGGCCCGCAGATTTTCCTGTCACGCACGCATCCGCAGTTCATGACGAAACTGTTCACGCAGGAAGTGCCGGAAATTTATGACGGCATTATCGAGATCAAGGCGGTTTCGCGTGATCCGGGATCGCGCGCGAAGATTGCCGTTATTTCGCGTGACAGCTCGATTGACCCCGTCGGTGCCTGCGTCGGTATGCGCGGTTCGCGCGTTCAGGCGGTTGTCGGCGAATTGCAGGGCGAGAAGATCGATATTATTCCGTGGTCGCCGGATATTGCGACGTTCATCGTCAACGCGCTGCAACCGGCTGAAGTGGCAAAGGTCGTTCTCGATGAAGATTCGGAGCGGATCGAGGTTGTGGTTCCCGATGACCAATTGTCGCTGGCAATCGGCCGTCGCGGCCAGAATGTGCGGCTTGCGTCGCAACTGACCGGCTGGGATATCGACATTCTGACCGAGGCAGAAGAGTCGGAGCGTCGCCAGAAGGAATTCGCCGAACGTACGACGATCTTCATGGAAGCGCTCGATGTCGACGAGGTTGTCGGACAATTGCTCGCCTCCGAAGGGTTCCGTTCTGTCGAAGAACTGACCTATGTCGATGTTTCCGAACTGGCATCAATCGAAGGGTTCGACGAGGATACGGCGGCGGAAATCCAGAACCGCGCAACTTCGTATCTCGCGAAGATCGAGGCGGAACTCGACGCCCGTCGTGCCGAACTCGGTGTATCGGATGATCTTTTGAGCATTCCGGGATTGACAGTCGCCATGATGGTCAAACTCGGTGAAAACGAGGTCAAGACGATCGAAGACCTTGCCGGGTGTGCGACGGATGATCTTTTGGGATGGACAGAACGTCGGGGAACGGAAACCGTTCGGACGCCTGGCTATTTCGGCGGGTTCGAAGTGACGCGTGAAGATGCCGAAGCCATGGTGATGGAAGCACGGCGTCTTGCAGGATGGATCAGCGACGAATCTGAGCCAGCCGGAGACGCGGTGTAAGCGGTCGGACAACGGGATCGGGAGAAACCATTGACCGCCAGCATCTCGACCATCGACCCGAACACACCGGCAGGAGAGCCCGTGCGCACATGTATTGTGACGCGGGCCCGACAACCGGAGAGCCGGCTCGTAAGGTTTGTGCGCGGTGTTGACGGCAGGGTTGTTGCCGATCTCAAGCGGTCGCTTCCCGGTCGCGGGGCGTGGGTGCTCAGGTCGCGGGATGTTCTCGGCCGGGCGATTGCTCAAAAGGCTTTTTCCCGCGCGTTTCGAAACGAGTCCAAGGCTGATCAGGGGCTCGCGGCGGAAGTAGAGACCGGATTGGAGACGGTGGCACTTGTTGCGCTTCGGCGGGCGATCGAGTCCGGTGAGGTCAATATTGCCGCTGCGTATGATGGTGCGGGGACTGTTCTGGCGGAGATTGTTCGGCCGGAAGAGCCCAAAAAGAACGACGATTCGGGTGTCCGGATCATTTCGATTCTTTTGGGTGAAGTTTCGAATAACATTCCTGCGATAATCGTGCTATCTCGGCATGAAATGGGTTTGGCATTTGGATCATCTCCTGTGCTAAAAGCTTTCGTGTTGGACGGAAGGTTCGGAAGAGCCTTCCTGAAAGCTGCCATTTTATTACAAGAATACCGTTCGCCCGCGACCAACATCGTGGCCAAACAGACGAAACTGCCTGACACTCGACGCGGAATACCGCAGGACATGGATTGAATGAGCGATAACAATAATTCGGGTGATAAAACCCTGCATATGAGCCAGACCAAGACGCTGAGCCTCAAGCGTCCGATCGAGCAGGGAATGGTACGTCAAAGCTTCTCCCATGGCCGGACAAAGGCCGTTGTGGTCGAGAAGGTGAAGCGCCGTATCATCGGCCCGGGCGAGACACGCCCCGAAGCGCCTGTCGTCGAGGCTGCACCTGTTGCGCCAGCACCTGTCGAGCCGGTTGTTCGTGCGCCGATTGCGGCACGGCCCGCTCCGACAGCCCCTTCCGCACGGCAAAGCCCGGCAGCTCCTCCTTCATCCCGCTCGTCGGGCGTTGTCCTTCGTACCTTGACGGAAGACGAGCGTGATGCGCGCTCTTTGGCGCTCGTCGAAGCACGCAAACGCGAAGAGATTGACCGGAAGCAGGCAGAAATCGATGCGAAGCTGAGAGCCGAGCGGATGTCGGCCGAGCAAGCGGAACGCACCGTTGCCGAGGCGCGCCAGCGCAAAGAAGACGAAATTCGCCGCATCGAAGACGCAGCGAACCAAAAGACGGAAGCAACGACGCCGCAACGGGCGGTTGAACCGGAACAACCTTCACGTGTTGCGCCAAGCCCAACGCCGATGATGTCGGGCCGCAAACTTTTGGCAGCGAAGCTCGAGCAGGAAGATGATGACCGCCGGGTTGTTCGTCGGCCGGGCGGAGCGATGCCTGCGCGCGCTCCTGTTGCGCCAAAGCCGAACCGCGTTGCGGATGACAAGCGTCGCGGCCGGTTGACGGTAACGGTTGCGACCGGTGAAGATGAAGAACGGACTCGCTCGATTGCGAGCTTCAAGCGCCGCGTTCAACGGCTCAAGGGCAACGCCCAGAACGAGCCGAAAGAAAAGATTTCACGCGAAGTCACGATTCCTGAAGCGATCACAATCCAAGAACTCGCGAACCGCATGACGGAACGTGCCGTCGATCTAATCCGCTTTTTGATGAAGCAGGGCCAGATGGTGAAGATCACGGATGTGATCGATGCCGATACGGCGCAGATTGTTGCGGAAGAATTCGGCCATACGGTGAAGCGCGTTGCTGAATCGGATGTCGAAGAAGGCTTGTTCGATACGCCGGATGTCGGCGGAGACACGAAGGCACGTCCGCCGGTTGTCACGATTATGGGCCATGTCGATCATGGTAAGACATCGTTGCTTGATGCGATCCGCTCGACAAATGTCGCGGGTGGTGAAGCCGGCGGTATTACACAGCATATCGGCGCCTATCAGGTTGTCGCGCCGTCGGGTGCGAAGATCACCTTTATCGATACGCCGGGCCATGCCGCCTTCACGCAGATGCGTGCGCGTGGTGCGAAGGTTACGGATATTGTTGTGCTCGTTGTCGCTGCCGATGACGGCGTGATGCCGCAGACGATTGAAGCGATCAATCACGCGAAAGCGGCGAAGGTGCCGATGATCGTAGCGATCAACAAGATCGACAAGCCGGATGCGAAGGCCGAGCGGGTTCGTGCCGAATTGCTGCAATATAGTGTGCAGGTTGAATCGATGGGCGGCGACACGCTCGAAGTCGAAGTGTCGGCGACGAAGCGGATCAATCTCGACAAATTGCTCGATGCCATTGCGTTGCAGTCGGAAGTGCTGGACCTGAAGTCCAATCGGGATCGTGAAGCCGAAGGTACGGTGATCGAAGCCAAGCTCGACAAGGGCCGCGGGCCGGTTGCAACGGTTCTGGTGCAGCGTGGCACGTTGAAGACAGGCGATATTGTGGTAGCCGGTTCGGAATATGGCCGCGTGCGTGCCCTGCTCTCCGATCTCGGTGCGCCGATCGCATCTGCGGGACCGTCGGTTCCGGTGGAAATTCTGGGCTTTAACGGTGCGCCTGAAGCGGGTGACCGCGTTGCGGTGGTGCCGAACGAAGCGCGGGCGCGTGAAATAACCGAATATCGCCAGCGGCAGAAGCGTGATCGCGTTGCCGTGCGTGCAGGAACAGCGCGCGGATCGCTCTCCGACATGATGAGCCAGCTCAAGACGACGGGCCGCAAGGACTTTACGTTGTTGGTCAAGGGCGACGTGCAGGGATCGGTCGAGGCGATCATCAATTCGCTTGAAAAGGCTGGCAATGAGGAAGTTGCGGCTCGCGTCATCCATTCGGGTGTTGGTGGGATCAATGAGAGCGATGTGACGCTGGCGGAAGCCTCGGGCGCCGTTGTGATCGGCTTCAATGTTCGCGCGAACAAGGAAGCCCGCGATGCCGCGGAACGTGCGGGGATCGAAATCCGCTATTACAACATCATTTACGATCTCGTAGATGACATCAAAAAGGCCATGTCCGGCCTGCTTGCGCCGACTTTGCGCGAGGAACGTCTCGGCGAAGCGCGCATTCTTCAGGTGTTTGCGGTGTCGAAGGTCGGCAAGGTGGCGGGTTGCCTCGTGCAGGACGGACGCGTGGAACGTGGCGCGAATGTGCGCCTCATTCGCGACAATGTCGTTATCCACGAAGGCAAATTGTCGACGCTCAAGCGCTTCAAGGACGAGGTCAAGGAAGTCCAGTCCGGTCAGGAATGCGGCATGGCTTTCGAGAATTATCAGGATATGCGCGAAGGCGACATTATCGAGTGCTACCGTGTCGAGGAAATTCGCCGGTCGCTCTGATCCTCACGGCTTTTCCCCGCGCGCGGCTTGACCGGGCGCGGGAGAAGGCAGTCGCGTCCATTGGACAGACTTTTTCAACCCCTTTGTCCGGTCCGATCCCGGAACGATGGCTCCCATGAAGAAAAAAACCGAACCACTCCGCGGCCCGTCCCAGCGTCAATTGCGCGTTGGAGAATTGGTGCGTCATGCCGTCGCCGAATTGATCACGCGCGGCGTGATCATAGAAGCGATTGTCCAGAAGGCGATCATCACCGTGCCGGAAGTGCGGATGAGTCCCGATCTCAAACTCGCGACAGTCTATCTTGCGCTGCATAATATGAAGCAGGAAAAGCTGATTATGGCGGCGTTCGAGAAGAACCGGAAGCTGATCAGGACGGAGATTGCCGGTCGTCTCGACCTGAAATTCGCGCCGGATGTTCGCTTCCGGATCGATGAGAGCCTCGAGGCTGTCGCCAAGATTGACGCGTTGCTGCGCCGTCCCGATGTGCAGCGCGACCTGAAGCACGACGATACCGAAGACGAGGACTGACCGCATGAACGCGCCGAAGAAACACCGGGCCGATGTTCATGGCTGGATCGCGCTCGACAAGCCTGTCGGGGTGACATCCACGCATGCGCTTGCGATTGTCCGCCGGATTTTGAATGCGAAAAAGGCGGGTCATGCGGGGACGCTTGATCCGTTGGCCTCGGGCATTCTGCCGCTTGCCTTTGGCGAAGCAACAAAAACGGTGCCCTATGTGGTTGATGGCGAGAAGGCCTATGCGTTCACCGTGTCCTTTGGGCAGGAAACCGACACGGATGATGGCGAAGGCCAAATTGTTGCTTCAAGTGACAAGCGACCTTTGCAGGCCGAGATCGAGGCGGCGCTGGCAGCGTTTACGGGCGTGATCGACCAGATTCCGCCGCGTTACTCCGCGATCAAGATTGATGGCGAGCGTGCGTATGATCTGGCGCGTCGTGACGGACTGGTTGTGGAAATGCAACCACGCAAGGTGGAAATCCATACGCTAAGGCTCATTTCCTATGACGGCCAAAAGGCGCAGCTCGTGGCCGAATGCGGCAAAGGCACGTATGTGCGGGCGATTGCGCGTGATCTCGGGCGGAAACTTGGATGTTACGGGTATGTTTCGGCGTTGCGGCGGACACGCGTCGGCCCGTTCAACGAGCAGAATGCGATAAGCCTTGCGGCGCTTGAAGCGGATCCTGCGGGAGCGTTGGCGGCGGTGCTCGGGATCGATGTGGGGCTTGCGGAGTTGCCGCGCCTAACGATCTCGCGGGACGGGGCGAACCGATTGCATCGGGGGCAATCGATCCTGATCCGGGGGGCGGAATTGCCGCCGGCCGAGGGGCAGGCCTACGCCGTCTGCGGGCGGGTTGTAGTTGCGGTTGGCAGGATCGAGCGCGGGGAATTCGTGCCGGGCCGGGTTTTCAACCTGCCGGTCGGGTAATTCAAGTGCTGAAAAGGCGTTGGTAATTCGAAGTCTTTCATGTATAAGCACGGCAACGTACCGGGATCTCGCCCGGTCGTTCGTTTTTTGAGACCGTGCTGGACGACATCCCGGCCCGGCCCTGAAGAGCGTCCCGCACTGCGGGTCCAGTCAACACCTCATCCGAAAGGAAATTCCGATGTCGATTACGCCAGAACGCAAGCAGGAACTCGTCAAGCTCCATGCCACCAGCGCTAGCGATACGGGTTCGCCCGAAGTGCAGATTGCCATTTTGACCGAGCGTATCACCAATCTGACCGGCCATTTCAAGAGCCATGTGAAGGATAACCATTCACGTCGCGGGCTGCTCAAGATGGTTTCGCAGCGCCGCTCGCTGCTTGATTATGTGAAATCTAAGGACGAGGCGCGGTATCGCTCGATCATCGAGAAGCTCAATATCCGCCGCTAGGATGCCATAATCGCGGCCTATATTGGTCGCGGAATGCATTCCAAAACCGGGAGCGGCGACCGTCGCCTCTCCTCTCCACTGAACAGGGACATGGCGTTCCTGTTCCACCCTCCGGTCCTACCGATTGTCATGGCAGGATTGCCGGACGCTTTCAGCATGGAAGCGCCCCGTCGTCTTGCTGGTGATTACGGATAGGCCATATCCGAAAGAAAAGACGTATGTTTGATATCCAAAAAGTTGAGTTGATGTGGGCCGGCCGCAAGCTGACCCTCGAGACAGGGCGTATTGCACGCCAGGCAGACGGTTCGGTGCTTGCCACCTATGGCGAGACGACTGTTCTCGCGACTGTTGTGTCGGCAAAGTCGGCCAAGCCGGGAATCGATTTCTTCCCGCTGACCGTGAACTATCAGGAAAAGACCTTTGCAGCCGGGCGTATTCCCGGCGGCTATTTCAAGCGCGAGGGACGCCCTTCGGAAAAGGAAACATTGGTTTCCCGCTTGATCGACCGCCCGATCCGCCCGCTCTTCGTCGAGGGTTACCGGAACGAGACTCAAGTGGTTGTGACCGTGCTGTCGCATGATCTCGAAAATGACCCTGATGTGGTGAGCATGGTTGCGGCATCAGCCGCTTTAACGCTTTCAGGCGTTCCTTTCATGGGCCCTGTGGGCGGCGCGCGCGTCGGCTATATCAACGGCGAATTCCGCCTGAACCCGACCATTCCGGAAATGGCGGATTCGACTCTCGATCTCGTTGTCGCCGGAACGGTTGACGCGGTTCTGATGGTTGAGTCGGAAGCCAAGGAACTCTCGGAAGACATTATGCTCGGCGCGGTGATGCACGGGCATGCCGGGTTCCAGCCTGTCATCGACGCGATCATCAAGCTGGCTGAAGTTGCCGCGAAAGACATGCGCGATTTCACGACGCCGGATCATTCAAAGCTCGAAGCCAAGGTGTTGAAGCTCGTCGAGGCCGAATTGCGCGATGCCTTCACGACCCCTGCCAAGATGGAGCGCCAGAACAAGGTTGCTGCCGCCAAGGCAAAGGTGCTGGAAGCGTTTTGTGGCGCAGACGCGAAAGAGCCGCTCGACGCGCAGCTTGTTGGCGGCGTGTTCAAGGAAGTCGAAGCGAAGATCGTCCGCTGGAACATTCTGGATACATCGGTGCGTATTGACGGCCGCGACCTGAAAACGGTGCGTCCGATTGTGGCGGAAGCGAGCATTCTGCAGCGCACGCACGGCTCGGCCCTGTTCACCCGCGGCGAGACACAGGCTCTGGTTGTCGCCACGCTCGGTACTGGCGAGGACGAGCAGTTCATCGACGCGCTGGAAGGCACATTCAAAGAAACCTTTCTGCTGCATTATAATTTTCCTCCCTACAGTGTCGGCGAAACCGGCCGTATGGGCTCGCCCGGCCGCCGCGAAATCGGCCATGGCAAGCTCGCATGGCGCGCTATCCGCCCGATGCTTCCTGCGCATCATGAATTCCCGTACACGATCCGCCTCGTCTCCGAGATTACGGAATCGAACGGCTCCTCCTCCATGGCCACCGTTTGCGGTTCGTCGCTTGCGCTTATGGATGCAGGCGTGCCGATGAAGGCACCTGTCGCAGGTATCGCGATGGGGCTCATTCTCGAAGGCAAGCGCTTTGCGGTTCTCTCGGATATTCTCGGTGACGAGGATCATCTCGGCGATATGGACTTCAAAGTTGCCGGCACGGAAACGGGCATCACCTCACTGCAGATGGACATCAAGATTGCCGGGATCACGGAAGAGATCATGCGTGTTGCGCTCGATCAGGCCAAGGGCGGCCGTATCCATATTCTTGGCGAAATGGCGAAGGGGCTTTCGGGCGCCCGCCAGCAGCTTGGCCAATACGCGCCGCGCATCGAGACCATCAAGATCCCGACCGACAAGATCCGCGAAGTGATCGGCACGGGCGGCAAGGTGATCCGCGAGATCGTCGAGAAGACGGGCGCGAAGATCAATATCGAGGATGACGGCACGGTGAAGGTTGCCTCTTCAGATGCAGCTTCGATCACGGCGGCGCTGAACTGGATCAGGTCCATCGCGTCCGAGCCTGAAATCGGCACGATCTATGACGGCACTGTCGTGAAGACCACGGATTTTGGCGCATTCGTCAATTTCTTCGGGGCGAAGGACGGCCTTGTCCACATCTCGCAACTGGCCGCAGCGCGCGTCCAGAAGGTGACGGATGTGATCAAGGAAGGCGACAAGGTGAAGGTGAAGCTGCTCGGCTTCGACGAGCGCGGCAAGGTCCGCCTGTCGATGAAAGCCGTTGACCAGCAGACCGGCGAAGATCTGGAAGCCAAAGAAGCCGCTGAAGAAGCGTAATCAGGCAGAGACGGCAGTTTTTGCCGCTGTTCCGAAGAGAATAAAAGGCAGGCCGCGAGGTCTGCCTTTTTGTTTTTGGGGGGACGTCATTGCGAGGTGAAGATTAGTTCTTGCAACGCAAGAACGAAAAGCGCCAGTGGCGCTTTTCGAACGATGAACGTGACGCAATCCAGCTAGAGATTGGCGAGGCGTAAGCGGGGTTTTGTAAGGGGTGCCAGGCATAGGCGAGAACTGGCGGGCTGCAGCTAGATTGCTTCGCAAGCTCGCAATGACGGTTGCATTCGATTACGCAACCGCTTCGTCATTGCGAGCCTGCGGCTTGCGGTCCGGTTTAGGCTACAGCTTCTTTCGATCGCTCGGCGCGTTTGCGGTCGTTTGGATCGAGGAAGAGTTTGCGCAGGCGGATGGATTTTGGCGTGACTTCGAGCAATTCGTCGTCCTGAATGTAGGCGAGGGCTTTTTCGAGGGTCATGCGGATCGGGGGCGTGAGGCGCACGGCTTCGTCCTTGCCGGCGGCGCGGACGTTGGTGAGCTTTTTGCCCTTGAGCAGGTTTACTTCGAGATCGTTGTCGCGCGTGTGTTCGCCGACGATCATGCCCTGATAGATTTTCCAGCCCGGCTCGATCATCATCGGGCCGCGATCTTCCAGATTCCACATGGCATAGGCGACAGCTTCGCCGATATCGTTCGAGATCAGCACGCCATTGCGGCGGCCGGGAATGTCACCCTTCCACGCTGCATAGGAATGGAAGATCCGGTTCATGATAGCGGTGCCGCGCGTGTCGGTGAGTAATTCCCCGAGATAGCCGATGAGGCCGCGGGTTGGCGCGTGGAAGACGAGACGGAGACGATTGCCGCCGGAAGGCCGCATCTCGGCCATTTCGGCGCGACGCTCCGACATTTTCTGGACGACAACGCCGGAATGTTCCTCGTCAACGTCGATGGTGACTTCCTCGATTGGTTCGAGCAGTTCATTCGTTGTCTCGTCGCGCGAGAACACGACCTTGGGACGCGACACGGCAAGCTCGAAGCCTTCACGGCGCATTTGTTCGATGAGAATGGCCAGCTGCAATTCACCACGACCGGCGACTTGCATCGAATCCTTGTCGTCCGACTCGGTGACGCGGAGCGCGATATTGCCCTCGCCTTCCTTCATGAGACGGTCGCGGATGACGCGACTTGTGACCTTGTCGCCTTCGGTGCCGGCAAGCGGCGAGTCATTGACGCGGAACTGCATCGTGACAGTTGGCGGATCAATCGGGTGAGCCGGAAGCGGCTGGTCTATCGACGCATCGCAGAACGTGTCGGCGACGGTGCCCTTGACCATGCCGGCGATCGCGACAATGTCGCCCGCAAAGGCCTCTTCAACAGGCACGCGCTCAAGACCACGAAAGCCGAGCACTTTGGAGACGCGGCCTGTCTCGATGAGTTTACCGTCCGCGCCGAGCACTTTGAACGCCTGGTTCGGTTTGACGGAGCCGGAGGTGATGCGGCCCGTGACAATGCGGCCGAGATAGGGGTTTGCTTCGAGAATGGTACCAAGGAGGCGGAAAGCGCCTTCTTCGACGCTTGGCGGCGCGACATGCTTGACGATAAGATCAAACATCGGACCAAGATCGGTTTTCGGGCCGTCGGGCGAGGTTGCCATCCAGCCCTGTTTGGCTGAACCGTAGAGGATCGGGAAGTCGAGTTGTTCGTCGGTCGCGTCGAGCGCGGCGAAGAGATCGAAGACTTCGTTCACGACTTCAGTGGCGCGGGCCTCCGGCTTGTCGATCTTGTTAATCGCGACAATCGGCTTGAGCCCCAGTTTCAGCGCCTTGCCGACGACGAATTTTGTCTGCGGCATCGGGCCTTCGGCGGCGTCAACGAGGACAACGACACCATCGACCATGTTCAGAATACGCTCGACCTCGCCACCGAAATCGGCGTGGCCGGGGGTGTCGACGATGTTTATGCGGGTTTCTTTCCACTGCACCGAGGTGCATTTGGCGAGAATGGTGATGCCGCGCTCGCGCTCGAGATCATTCGAGTCCATCGCGCGTTCCGCAACCTTCTGGTTTTCGCGAAACGTGCCCGATTGGGCGAGCAGCTTGTCGACCAAGGTCGTCTTGCCGTGGTCAACGTGCGCGATAATCGCGATATTCCGGATATCCATAAAGGTCCCTCTCGAACGGACATCGCCCGGCCTCGCGGGAAGCCGGGCGAATTCATAAACTGTTGCAGTGCACATAAAGGATTATGCGCCAAAGAGCAATGAAAGAGTGACTGACACCGGCAGGTGGCTGTTACAGACGGGATGATTGAGTTTTATAACATTAGTTGTTATCTATTGTTATCTTAATGGATTCTAGTGGAGGTGTGTTATGGCGAATGTTCATCTTGGCGAGCGGTTTGAGACTTTCATTGCGGAACAGGTGCGCGAGGGGCGCTTCCAGAATGCGAGTGAAGTTGTGCGGGCGGGTTTGCGGCTGCTGGAAGATCACGAAACCGAGCGGAAAAAGCAGTTCGAATTCATGAAAGCCGCCATCACCGAAGCCATGGAGGATCCGAGACCGCCACTTTCCAGCGAAGAAGTTTTCGACAGGCTGGAAGAAAGATATCGCTTAAGGATGGCGGCAAAAGGTGAAAAAATTTAAGATTTCATATGAGCATAAAGCTCGTGACGACATTGACTCGCTTTATGATTGGATCGTTGACAATCAAGGCTCGACGGTGATCGCCAATAAATATGTCGGCAGGCTACGGCGCTATATTGATGGATTTATCATGTTTCCCCATCGTGGCACGGCGCGTGACGATCTTTATCCTGGTATTAGGCTCGTCGGGTTTGAACGCCGCGTCACGATTGCATTTATGGTAACGGACGACACGGTTTTGATTGTCCGGATCTTCTATGGCGGGCGGGATGTCGCCGCCCTGCTTGATGACGAGGGCGGCGATCAGACCTGAAATTACATGCCGTGCTTCTTCTTCCGCATGCCGAGCGTGCGCAGACGGAGCGCGTTGAGCTTGATGAAGCCTGCGGCGTCGCGGTGATCATAGGCGACGGCGCCTTCCTCGAAGGTCACGAGGTCTTGATCGTAGAGCGAATAGGGGCTCTCGCGGCCGATGACGATGACATTGCCTTTGTAAAGTTTCAGCGTGACGCGACCGGTGACGGCTTCTTGCGAGCGGTCGATCAGGGCTTGCAGCATGTCGCGCTCGGGCGAGAACCAGAAGCCATTATAGATGAGTTCGGCATATTTCGGCATCAACTCGTCTTTGAGATGGGCGGCGCCGCGGTCGAGCGTGATTGATTCAATGGCGCGATGGGCCGTGAGCAGGATCGTGCCGCCCGGCGTCTCGTACATGCCGCG
>CAMCXA010000059.1 GCA_945883115.1 Alsobacter soli | reverse complement strand
AGCGAAATCACGTTTTATAGGTCGCTTGCGCAATCGCTTGGATTGGAATTTGGCTTTATTCATCAAGATATTTTCATTCACGAAGATTGTAGCACAGTGATCAGCTCCGGCATTGTGGAGATCGCTCGTCCCAACGGAGAAACCTATTTTGCGGCAGCCCCGAGAGGTGACGCCATTAATGTGCTCATCTCTGCTTTTTCGGAACCTCGTCCGTCGACAGCAACCCGAGTGATTGTCACAGTGCCGTCACATTTTGTAGCGCGTGTCCGACACGCAACGAGAGAACAGACATTAAAGCTTACTACGGACCGTCTTCAGCAATGCCATCCAGCGTGGTCAGCGGCGAATTTAAAAACGCGAACGTTTGTAACCGTCTTTCTTGGAGCCTTGATTACCACCATTATTGGAGGAGCTCTTTACCCGTCATTATGGCAGCTATCGATGCTTGCTTTGACTGCCTATCCCGTTCTTCCCGCTCTGGCTTTAAAGAGTTACATTCTCGCTCGAGGATTTGGGCGAGCGTCAATATCGAAGCCAAAGCTTCTTAGTGACAAAGACTTACCCGTTTATACTATTCTCGTGCCGCTCTACGATGAAGCTACTGTTATTCCACAGCTCATCCAAGCTATTTTGGCACTTGATTATCCTCGTTCGAAACTCGATGTAAAAATATTGCTCGAAGAGAGCGATGACGTCACCATTGCTGCCGTTAGGAAAGTCGCAATTCATCGCATTTTTGATATTATAATCTGCCCGGCCGGAAAGCCCAAAACAAAGCCACGCGCCTTGGATTTTGGTCTTTATTTTGCTCGTGGAGAATACGTTGTTGTTTATGATGCAGAGGATGTCCCCGAACCGGGGCAATTGAAACTTGCGGCTGCATATTTTGCGGCTTCTGATAAGAAACTGGGCTGTCTGCAGGGAAGGCTAGCCATCGACAATGCTACGGACTACTGGCTATCAAGGATATTCTCGCTTGAGTATGCGCGGCTATTTGATGTGACAATTCCCGAAATGGCCGCGGCAGGATTTCCTATCCCTCTCGGCGGAACATCAAATCACTTCAGAAAAGAAACACTCGAAGCAATCTTTGGTTGGGATCCGTGGAATGTGACGGAAGATGCGGATCTTGGGTTACGGCTCGCCCGTCTCGGATACTCTGTCGCAGACTTGCCATCGTCAACTTTTGAAGAAGCGCCAAATACGCTTAATTCTTGGTTTTCTCAGCGAACACGATGGATGAAAGGATGGATGCAAACCGCACTGGTCCACTGCAGAAATCCCTTAAATCTCGTTGCGGAAGTAGGGTTCCGGAAGGCGCTACTTGTGCTTCTGATTAGCACGAATGCAGTCGTATCATCACTTTTGCATCCGCTCCTTCTGATTGTTATCGGCGTTTGTGTAGGCGCCTACGAAATGTTCCATTCGAGTGTTAGTTTGAGCTTATGGGTAATGGGAGCCATACTTCTTTTGAGTGGAGTGATTTGCCTAGCGTTACTGATTGAAGGCTCCCGTCGGCGTTCTATTTCACTCAAGTGGAGCGATTTTCCATTATTTTTCATTCACTCGGTGCTTGTGATCGCAGCGACATGGTGGGCCCTTATCGAGTTGGCGAAAGCCCCATCACTCTGGCGGAAGACAGCCCATGGACTAACCAAGGCTTCGCGAACGCGGCCCGACTCAAGGCCTCAGAAATAGGTGCTGATCTTTTTCGCCAGCTCTTCAGGCGGTTGATCGAAATTCAGACTCGAAACGAAGCGTCCTTTTCTGTCCATCAAATAGACAAGTGATGTGTGGTCCATTGTATAGTTGCCGTTTTCCATCGGAACTTTCCGCGCAAAGGCGCGATAGGCTTTCATGGTTTGTGCTACTGCGTCGACTGAGCCGGTCAAACCGACAATATTCGGATCAAAACTCGACAGATACGTGTTGAGCAGTTCCTGTGTATCTCGTTCGGGATCCACGGTAATAAAGAATGTCTTGAGCCTGTCACGATTGGGTCCCAGTGCCGAATAAATCTGGCCAATATCGAAAAGTGCCGTCGGGCAAATGTCGGGGCAGTGGGTAAATCCGAAGAAAACAATACTCGGTCCATCTGCAAGATCTCGCTCGGTAACCGTGCGACCGTCCTGAGCGATCAGCGAGAATTCACCGCCAATCGCAGATGTTCCCTGTTCGGCACCCCGTTGGAAGATAAGCAAGGCTCCAATAAGGAGTGTGATCGCTGCAATTGTAATGCTGATAACTGGAAGTAGAACGTGGCGCGGCAGTTTCAACATTCATTTTTTCCGATCAAATGCTCATACGAAACCATTCGTCCCACATAATTATCAAGTCTGGCAAAATTGGAGCGGGCGATGAGAATCGAACTCACGACATACAGCTTGGGAAGCTGTCGTTCTGCCACTGAACTACGCCCGCATAATTTCATCTTAATGTCTTGTATGTCCCTTTCGCAAGGATACATATCAATTATCAGACTGATTTAAAGTGTTTCGATAATTTCAGGCTTTGTGCTTGATAATTAGATCCGAGACCAGATCCATAGAGCTGATCGGGAGAGGCTTCCATCCGCTCATAAACAAGGCGTCCTACTGTTTGTCCATCTTCAAGAATAAACGGAACATCGCGGGATCGGACTTCTAGTACCGCGCGACTGCCTGATCCGCCACTTTCCGCGTGGCCGAAGCCCGGATCAAAAAAACCCGCATAATGAACGCGAAACTCACCCACCAAAGGATCAAATGGGGTCATCTCCGCCGCGTGATCCGGAGGGACATGAACCGCTTCCTTGGATGCAAGAATATAAAACTGACCGGGGTCCAAAATAATGTCCCTCTCGCTGCGCGCATAGAGTGGTTCCCAGTATTCGTCGACCTCATAAGCATCAACTCGATCAACGTCCACCAGACCCGTATGTTTTTTGGCACGATACCCAACCAATTTATCAGGGCCAAACCCGGCAAGATCGACGCTGACCGCAATCCCGTTCTGGATCGAAGGTTCCGATGAGGTCACCAAACGCGAACGGTAATGAAGTGCACTCAGCTCCTGATCAGTGAGCCGAACATCGCCTTTCCTAAACCGAAGTTGTGACAAGCGTGACCCTGTTCGGACGAGGACAGGGAATGTCCTCGGTGAAATTTCGAGAAAGAGTGGCCCTTGATAGCCTGCCTCGATCTGATCAAACTCACGCGCTCGGTCAGCAATAACCCGCGTGAATACGTCGAGACGCCCTGTTGAACTCTTCGGATTGGCTGCGGCGAGCAAATCATGAGGAAGTGAGAGGCTCTCAACAATTTCGGCAATATAGACAGCACCTGTTTCGAGGACTGCCCCGCGGGTCAGGTCGATTTCATGTAAAGCAATACGCTCCAAACGTTCGCGCACGCTACGCTCGGGACCAGGAAGAAAACTTGCACGGACGCGCCATACACGGCGGCCAAGCCGTAGATCCAAGCTAGCAGGTTGGATCTGACCGTTCACGAGGGGGATATCCGACTTGATAACTCCCGAACCTTGAAGCGCTTTGATCGCCTGAGAAGGCAAAATGCCTGATAAACTGCTCACAATGTGCCTCGCCTGCTATCTCTCACTCTGCCGCCCGGCTTGCAATACGGGACTCTGCAGCTGTTTCCGCATCATCGACAGTTTTTAGTGCTTCAGGATGCGGCATCGACACAATGTTGTAGCCAGAATCGACAAAATGAATTTCGCCTGTCACGCCAGTCGAGAGGTCTGATAACAGGTAAAGGGCCGAGCCTCCAACTTCGTCAATCGAAACGGTGCGACGCAAAGGGGCATGCCGACGCTGGTAGTTAAACATCAAGCGCGCATCTGCAATTCCTGCGCCCGCAAGCGTTCGAACGGGACCCGCTGAAATCGCATTCACTCGAATATTGTCGGGGCCATAATCGGCAGCCAGATACCGCACGGAAGCTTCAAGTGCGGCTTTGGCAACTCCCATCACATTATAATTAGGCATGACACGCGTCGAACCGCCATATGTGAGGGTCACGATAGAGCCTCCTGCAGTCATCAATGCCGCTGCCCGTTTAGCGACTTCAATAAATGAGAAGCACGAAATTGTCATTGTGCGGATGAAGTTTTCACGGCTTGTATCAGCAAATCGGCCCTTTAGTTCATTTTTGTCCGAGTAAGCAATAGCATGAACGATAAAATCAATGTGACCCCATTCCCGCTGCAACTGTGCAAAAAGTTCATCCAGCGAGTTAAGGTCCTCGACATCACAGGGTAAAACGAGGTTTGAGCCAACGCTGGATGCTAGCGGTTCAACCCGTTTCTTCAGGGCCTCGCCCTGATACGAAAAGGCCAGTTCTGCACCATGATAGGCAAGCTTTTTTGCGATACCCCACGCAATCGAGTGGTCGTTTGCTACGCCCATAACTAGCCCGCGCTTGCCCTTCATGATTGCTGTCATCAATAAGTCCTGCCATTTGATTGAAAATCGGGGATCATTCGGTGTTACTCTTAAGCGTCGACGTGTTTGAAGGCTATTGTCGCGTTCGTACCACCAAATCCGAACGAATTTGAAAGAACAGCGCCCAGTTTTGCGCCATCAATCCGCTTTCGGACAATAGGTAAATCCGCAAAAACAGGGTCAATCTCTTCAATGTTCGCACTTTCGCAAATGAATCCGTTATTCATCATCAAAATCGAATAGATTGCTTCTTGAACGCCTGTCGCGCCAAGGGAGTGGCCCGTAAGTGATTTGGTTGCCGAAATAGGTGGACATTTTGATCCAAATACTTCCCGGACAGCTTCCATCTCCTTGAGATCACCGACAGGGGTCGATGTCGCATGAGGGTTAATATAGTCTATTGGTATGCGCACGGTCGCCAATGCCTGCCGCATGCAGCGTGCCGCGCCTTCTCCGGATGGGGCGACCATGTCGTAGCCATCCGATGTTGCGCCATAGCCTGCTAGCTCAGCATAAATTCGTGCCCCACGCGACTTTGCGTGCTCAAGCTCCTCAAGTACCAGTACACCGGCGCCACCCGCGATGACAAAACCATCACGATTTTTATCGAATGCGCGGGACGATTTGGCGGGCGTATCGTTGAAATTCGAGGACATGGCACCCATCGCGTCAAAAAGGGCCGACATTGTCCAATCCAACTCTTCGCAACCCCCGGCAAACATCACATCCTGTTTGCCATACTGGATCATTTCATAGGCGTTGCCGATGCAATGATTGGAGGTCGCGCAAGCTGACGAGATCGAGTAATTAACGCCCTTGATCTTGAACCAAGTGGCCAAAGTCGCAGACGCTGAAGATGACATCGCTTTGGGGACGGCAAAAGGTCCGATCCTTTTTGGTCCCTTCTCACGGGTGATGTCGGCTGCTTCGACGATTGTTCGTGCGGAGGGGCCACCGGATCCCATAATAATGCCGGTTCTCTCATTCGAAATATCGAACTGATCAAGTCCGGAATTTGCAATGGCTTGGTCCATTGCGACATGGTTCCAGGCTGTACCCGTTGCGTGGAACCGCATCGCACGCCGGTCAACAATCAGGGAGGGATCAAGATCCGGTGCACCATGCACCTGACATCTGAACCCTAATTCACGGTATCGGTCCGCTCCGACGATGCCGGACCGAGCATCATACAGGGAAGAGAGGACTTCCTGAGTTGTATTGCCAATGGATGAAACAATACCCATTCCGGTCACAACAACACGTCTCATCGCCTACTCCCGTCAAAAAATGCAGCTATCCAAGTTTTGTGGACGGCTAAACGCTCTTCTATTCAAACTTCACCCCCGATGGACTAACTCAGGCGTCATCAGTTTTGAACAACCCCACCCTGAGGTCTTTCGCTTCGTAGATTGTGCGGCCATCCGCTTCAAGAATACCGTCAGCGATTCCAAGCACCAACTTGGAGCGAAAAACACGCTTTAGGCTAACTTTGTAAATTACTTTTTTTACGGACGGCACAACTTGATCTGAAAACTTTACCTCGCCGACGCCGAGTGCACGGCCACGGCCTTCTGCACCAAGCCAACCAAGGTAAAACCCGGTGAGTTGCCAGAGGGCGTCAAGACCCAAACAGCCCGGCATCACCGGGTCGCCGATGAAATGGCATGGAAAAAACCATAAATCAGGTCTGACAGCCAATTCTGCAGTAATAATGCCCTTCCCATACTCGCCCCCGGATTCGGAGACCTCGGAAATCCTCTCAAACATTAACATTGGCGGTGCTGGCAATTGCGCGTTGCCTGAACCAAACAGCTCACCGCGCCCGCAGGCTAGAAGATCGTCATATTCATAGGAGGATCGACGATTCATTTTATATTCCAACTCCATCCTTGAACGCGATCGTTCTCGCGATCATCCTGAAACACTTTACCAAGCTTAGCTAACACAGTGCCGAGCATACCGAAAGTATCCCATGTCGGGTGATCAAAGCCAATTCGTATTTTATAACAAGGGTTGATCAAAGCGGATTAAAACCATAATATGAAGTCTGCCTAATGCATTGTTGAAGAGGGACCGCATTTTGTCCACGTCGACTGAACCATACCGTGACGATCCGCGTGAAAAATCGCGTTTATGGACCGCTCAGAGCGGTTGCGCATTTCATGATTTGCGACTCAAATTGAAGAATTCTGGTTTGAGACCGACGCGGCAACGCGTTGGACTAGGTTGGCTACTTTTTGCGAAGGGAGACCGGCACGTCACAGCTGAACTCTTGTTCGAAGAAGCAGTGAAGGCCCGCTTGCCGGTGTCGCTTGCCACAGTTTATAACACCTTGCACCAATTCACAGAATCCGGGTTGCTCCGTGAAATAGCTGTTGATGGGGCTAAAACACATTTTGATACCAATACGGGTAACCATTATCATTTCTTCATCGAAGATACGAATACGATTGTCGATATTCAGGAAGCAAATATCGCGGTTTCCGCCTTGCCAACTCCACCAGATGGAATGGAAATTTCGCGTGTTGATGTAGTCATACGGCTTCGTCGCAAGGAACCAAGCTCTTGATTACATTCCGGTAAATCTGGTTTTTTCGCTCTATTCGACTTTTTCTTCGGGATAGGCACCCCAGAGGTGTTCTTGCTGGATGAAACCAGCAAACCCCTCGCCAGTCACAGAACACCATTTTCCGTCACATTTCTTCAAATTGACGAGAACACCCGGCGAGAGTTGGGCTTTAAGTGCCGATTGTGTGTCAGACTTTACATGTAGTGGAAATATACCCTGACTGAGCCAAGGCGTTACGAGGGCGGTGCGTCTGGATGATATCAGATTTGCCAAAACCCAGCCTTCCACGCCGGACGAATCACGGATCCGACGCCATGTCTCAAACTCGGCTGTTACCTCAACCGGTAGTCCAGCTCTCTGATAAACCCATTTAATTTCATGGTCTTTGGATGGCCCGGCGCGCATGTTGACCCGATCAACTTTCAGGCTCACATAACGAGGAATGGGCAATTTTGTTTCTGTGCCAATACCGATCTCTGAAGCTGAAACGAACACAGGTCCCAGCATTGCCAAAATAAGGGCCATGAAGGATATTCCGAACTTGCGCATCATTGCATCAGGTGCCGATCATAATTGGCAGTTTAAAGCCTTCGATATGGATTGATGGTTGCCTCCGATGAAACCAACCCCTATTCCAAATCTGCTACGATTTCTCCTTGTCCGTCATTTATTGCTAATGAAGAGTAAATGATTGCGGGGTTCTCTCGTGAAAAGTATTTTGGAGCTTGAAATTGAACAAGAAAAAGCCCCTCGTAATTGTAACGCGCAAGCTCCCGGATCTGATCGAGACACGGATGCGGGAACTTTTCGATGCGCATTTAAACCTGGATGATGCCCCATTGTCCAAGGCAGCACTGATTGAAGCTGCAAAAACGGCTGATTTTCTGGTGCCTACTTTGACCGACAAGATCGATTCGGACGTAATCTCGGCTGCCGGGCCGAACCTGAAGCTGATTGCGAATTTCGGAAATGGTGTCGACCACATTGATATCGCTGCCGCGCAGGCCAAGGGCATTCAGGTGACGAACACGCCTGGCGTGCTCACTGATGACACCGCGGACATGACGATTGCGCTCATTTTAACAGTTGCTCGCCGAATTACGGAGGGGGCGACGGTGATTTCGGATCGTGCTTGGAAGGGGTGGTCCCCAACGTGGATGCTTGGGCACCGGATTACGGGAAAGCGCCTTGGAATCGTTGGGATGGGCCGGATTGGACAGGCGGTGGCGCGGCGGGCAAAAGCGTTCGGCCTGCAAATCCATTATCACAATCGTCGGCGTGTGGATTCGGCGATTGAGGAAGGTTTGGAGGCGACATATTGGGAATCACTCGACCAGATGTTGTCGCGGATGGATATCGTGTCGGTAAACTGCCCGCATACGCCTGCAACGTTTCACCTGCTCTCGGCGCGGCGCCTTAAGCTCTTAAAACCGCATGCAATTGTCGTGAACACGGCCCGTAGCGAGATCATTGACGAGACGGCGCTCACAAAAATGATCGAAAATGGCGAGATTTTGGGGGCAGGGCTTGACGTGTTCGAGCACGAGCCAACGATTTCGCCGAGAATGCTGAAGCTCGTCAAGCAGCACAAGATTGTCGTATTGCCTCACATGGGCTCTGCGACGCTCGAGGGACGGCTTGAAATGGGTGATAAGGTCATCATTAACATCAAGGCGATGGTTGACGGCCACAGGCCTCCTGATCGCGTTCTAGCGGCCATGCTTTAGGGCGTTGCCGCCGGTGGTTAGCCGGCGGCCAGGTGATTAGAGGCCTTCGAACAAGGCTGTCGAGAGATAGCGTTCTGCGAAGGAAGCAATGATAATCACGATGTTCTTGCCCTTTGATTCCGGGCGCGCGGCAATTTCGAGCGCGGCGGCAACGGCTGCACCCGATGAAATACCTGTGGGAATGCCTTCGATGCGGGCAAGCAGTCGGGCTGTATCGAAAGCTGTTTGATTGCCGACCTGAAGCACCTCGTCAATGACCGAGCGATCCAGAATATCTGGCACAAAACCGGCCCCAATGCCCTGAATCTTGTGCGGACCGGGTGCTCCGCCCGAGAGAACCGGCGAATCTTCGGGCTCTACGGCAACAATGTGGACGCTCGGGCGGCGGGCTTTGAGGACTTGGCCGACGCCCGTGATGGTGCCGCCTGTGCCGACGCCCGAAACAAAAACATCCACCTGGCCGTTGAGATCATTCCAGATTTCCTCAGCCGTTGTGCGGCGGTGAATATCGGGATTGGCGGGGTTCTTGAATTGCTGTGGAATGATGGAGTTCGGGATGGAAGCCTTTAATTCCTCGGCCTTGGCGATTGCGCCTTTCATGCCGAGGGGAGCAGGGGTGAGTTCGAGCTCGGCACCAAGGAGAGCCAGCATTTTACGGCGTTCGACCGACATTGACTCGGGCATGACGAGGATGAGGCGATAGCCCCGGGCGGCGGCGACGAAGGCCAGCGCGATGCCTGTGTTTCCGGATGTCGGCTCGATCAACGTCGTGCCTTCCTTGATCAGGCCATCGGCTTCGAGCGCGTCGATCATGTTGACGCCGATGCGATCTTTGACGCTGGCGATGGGATTGAAAAACTCCAGCTTTGCCAAAAGGTTAGCGTGCACGCCCTTGGCTTTTGCAAGGCGGTCCAGACGGACGATCGGCGTGTCGCCAATGGTCTCCGTGATCGACCCGTAGATCCGGCCGCGACCGGGAATATGAGAGCTTGTGCTGGCTTGGGACATCATGAATCTCCATTAGGAAGATGGGAAGCTGTGTGATTTCAGAAGCTTAACTTATTACCAGAATTATGTCGATAATTATTTTAATTTACATTTTAAATTGTAAAATTTGCGTCATCTGGTAGCGATCCAAAAAGTCCTGCCTTTTCAGACTGTTGACACAGGTCTTCGACAGTGATCGAGTCGAGATGCTCCAGGAAAGCATGGCTGGCTTGCTTGACGGCGGGGTTGATCACGAGGTCGACGAGGGTGGAGGACGGCTCCGGCGTTTCGCCCTCGTCATCGATGGCTGTCATGGCGGCGCGGACGATGTCGCCGGCCTTGAGTTTGCGCCGCTCAATGGCCAGTTCATAGCCGCCGCGGGGGCCACGGACACCGCGAAGAATCCCTGTTCTTACAAGCGCTTGCAGCATGGTCTCGAGATGACGGGGCGGGAGGTGATGGCGCTCGGAAAGGGCCTTCGCCGGGACAGGTGCGACCCTCCCGTGAATGGCAATATCGACCACTGCTGCGATACCGAGAAGACTGCGTCGTGATAGTAATATCATTGTCCAATGTTCCAGTTAAATAATATGGGTCAACAGCTAGATTCCCGTGGAACCGTACCCGTTCCCGCCACGGTTTGTTCCAGTCAAATCTCCAACGTTGGACCACTCAATCCGGCTCACCGGACAAATGACCAATTGGGCGATGCGCATACCGCGTGTAACCTCGAAATCCTGCTCGCCATGGTTGATCAGCAGCACGGAGAGTTCACCGCGGTAATCGGCATCGATGGTACCCGGCGCATTCAGAACGGTGATGCCGTGTTTGAGCGCCAGACCCGACCGGGGGCGGACCTGTCCCTCGAACCCGCTCGGGATGGCGATGGCCAGACCGGTGGGGACGAGGCGACGCTGGCCGACACCGATCAGCAGAGGTGCGCCGGCGGGGATGGCGGCCAGAAGGTCGAGGCCGGCGGCATCACTCGTTGCATAGTGCGGCAGATCGAGCCCCTCACTATTGGGGAGCTGGCGGCACGGGATATGGAGTGTCATGCGGACGGCCCCTTTACGAGCCTGTCGGTGAACAGGCGGATCAACCTGTCGGCGATCTCTGTCTTGGGCAGGCGCGGCAGGGAGACAACGGAGCCGGGCGAGACGATGTGGACGGCGTTCTCGTCACCGCCCATTACGCCCGTGCCGCTGCCGACATCATTGGCGATGATCAGATCGCAGCCTTTGCGGCGGAGTTTGCCGCGGGCGTACTCGATGACGTTCTCCGTCTCGGCGGCGAAGCCGACGACCAGCTGCGGGCGACCGGCTTTGAGGCCCGCAATGGTGGCAAGGATATCTGGGTTCTGGACGAGGGAGAGGGTGGGCGGGGCGGCGGCGGATTTTTTGAGCTTCTGGCTGCTCTCCCCGGCGACGCGCCAATCGGCGACGGCGGCACAGAAGATGGCGAGATCGGCGGGGAGCGCGGTCTCGACCGCTGCGAGCATCTCCTGAGCGGTCTCGACATGGATGGTTGTGACGCCCGGAGGATCGGGGAGGGCGACGGGGCCGCTGACCAAGGTGACGCTGGCGCCAAGTTGCGCGGCGCTGGCGGCCAAAGCATGGCCCTGCTTGCCCGAGGACCGGTTCGACAGGAAGCGGACCGGATCAATCGGTTCGAGCGTCGGGCCGGAGGTGACGAGCACCGACTTGCCGGCGAGAGGCCCCACAGACGCAATGCCTTGGCGGGTTGCGGTGTTATTGCCCAAAGCGAGCAAAGCAGGCCCGGGGGCGAGCAAAGCGTCGATTGCATCGGCGATGGATTTTGGCTCGGCCATACGCCCGAAGCCGAATTCGCCGCAGGCCATCTCGCCTTCGTCGGGCCCGACGACTGATACGCCGTCGGTACGCAGGGTTGCGAGGTTGCGGCGTGTGGCAGGGTGCTCCCACATGCGGACATTCATGGCCGGTGCTATCAGGATGCGTTTGTCGGTGGCCAGCAATGCGGTTGTGGCGAGATCATTGGCGAGACCCTGCGCCATCTTCGCCATGAGATCGGCGGTGGCGGGGGCGACGACAACGAGATCGGCGGAACGGGACAATTCGATATGGCCCATCGCGGCTTCATCGGTGAGGGAAAAGAGATCGGAATAGACCGTGTCACCCGAGAGACTGCCGACCGAAAGCGGCGTGACAAATTCGGCACCCGCCTTGGTGAGAATGCAGCGGACGGCACCGCCGCGGCGGGAAATTTCGCGGATCAGCTCAAGGGATTTATAGGCGGCAATACCGCCACCTATAACGAGAAGAACGCGCTTGCCCGCAACCGACATGGAAGGCCTCTGTCAAAATCCATTTTCATTCGGAATAGCATATATTTTACACTTTGAAACGGGAAATGTGGCGAATGAATGGTCGCTCCACTCACCGCGCCTTTGCCGTGCGTTTTGGTTTGACGAAGCTGATGCGGAGTTCGGTGCCTGTGGCTTCGGCGAAGCGTTTCAGGGTGCGGGTGGAGGGCATGGAGCGAGCGCCTTCGAGGCGGGCGATGACGGCCTGTGTGGTGCCCATCTTCTTTGCCACGTCTTCCTGCGTCATGCGGGCTTGAACGCGAGCGCCGATGAGCGCATTGGCGAGCGCAAACTCCTCCTCCAGTGCCTCATATTCGGCGACAAATTCGGGGTCTTTGCGCCATTCGCGGAAGGCTTCTTCGACGGGAATGAATTTGCGGATCATTTAACCTCGCTATCAATAAACACCACTTTCCAGTTCATTTGATTATACCATTTTTGCAATTATTTGTGGGTCGTCAAGCGTGTCCCAACCATAGACCGCTTTGGCTCCGTTGGGTCGAGGACATCCGCGATCATGCACGCAAATTTCGGTAGCGGGTACCTGTCCTAAAGGACAGGTTTTCATCCGGCGCGGCGCTCAGATGAGGCGGGCTGCGATGAGGGCCAGGGTGATGGCGATGATCCATAGAGCGAGGTTGCCCCAGCGGGCGCGTTTGGCTTCGGCGCGGCCGATGGCGGCGATGGAGCGTTCGTCGATCGGGAAGCCTTTGTCGGCGGCTTCCTCGATGCGGGCGCCGAGTGTTTCGGCGCGCGAGGCGATGGCCGGCAGGTGCGCGAGCATGCCGGCGAAGGAGGCGGCGTTGCGGCCGAGATCCTGAATACGGCCGATGGGGCCGAGGTTTTTCTCGATCCATTCGCGCACCACGGGCTCCGCCGTCGTCCACATATTGAGATGGGGATCGAGCGCGCGGCTGACGCCTTCGACCACGACCATGGTTTTCTGGAGCATGACGAGTTCGGTGCGGGTGCGCATATCGAACAGTCCGGTGACTTCGAAGAGGAGGGTAAGGAGTTTCGCCATGGAAATCTGGTCGGCCGAGCGCTGGTGGATCGGCTCGCCAATGGCGCGGATGGCTTGGGCGAAATCATCGACCGAATGGCGGGCGGGGACGTAACCCGCTTCGAAATGGACTTCGGCGACGCGGCGGTAATTGCGGGTGATAAAGCCGAGCAGAATTTCCGCCAGAAAACGGCGTTCCTTGAGGCCGAGGCGGCCCATTATGCCGAAATCGACGGCGCAGAGGCGGCTATTTTCGTCGATGAACAGATTGCCGGGGTGCATATCGGCGTGGAAAAAACCGTCGCGCAGGGCTTGGCGCAGGAAGGACTGGATGATGGTGCGGCCAAGGGCGATGCGGTCATGGCCTTTGGCGACGATGGTATCGATATCGTGCAGCGGGGTGCCGTCGATCCATTCCATGGTGAGAATTTCACGCGCGGTTAGATCCCAATTGACGGTGGGGACGCGGAAATCAGGGTCGTCGCGGGTATTTTCCGCCATTTCGGACAAAGCGGCGGCTTCGAGACGGAGATCCATCTCCATGGTCACGGAGCGCGAGAGCGTTTCGACGACATCGACGAATTTCAGGCGGCGGGCCTCGGCGGAGAGCGATTCGAGCAGGGCCGCGGCATAGGCCATGGCGCCAAGATCGCGGCGGAAGCGATAGCGGACATTGGGGCGCAGGACTTTGACCGCCACGGTCTCGCCCTGAAGGGTGGTGGCGCGATGCACTTGCGCGATGGAGGCGGCGGCGATGGGCTGGCTGAATTCGGCAAAAACCTGATTGAGCGGCTTGCCGAATGCGGCCTCTATCGCGTGGATCGCGTCGGATTGGGCGAAAGGCGGGATGCGGTCTTGCAGGCGCTCGAGATCGCGGGCGACGCGGACGCCGACGACGTCGGGGCGTGTGGCCATGAACTGGCCGAGTTTGATGTAGGACGGGCCGAGGCGGGTGAGTGCGGTGACGAGGCGCTCGGCGCTGTCGGCGGAGCCGCGGCGTTCGACGAGGCGGGCAATGCGGATCAAGGCGCGGACGGCAGGGGGCGCTTCGTTCGGGTCAACGAGCGCGAAGGCGCCTTCGCGGGCGAGGACAAAGCCGACGCGGGCAAGGCGGAGAAGCTGGAAGGGGGCAATGGCGACCACGGGCGGACCTATACTTTCCAGCCGGAGTGAAGCCGGACGATGCCGCCCGACATGGCGCGCGAGGTGACGCGGCCGAAGCCTGCATCGCCGATCATGCCGGAGAAGGCGGCAGGTGTCGGGAAACGGCGGATCGATTCGACGAGGTAGCGGTAGGGCTCGGCATCGCCGGTGACGAGGCGGCCCATTTCCGGAATGAGTTTGAAGGAGAAGGCATCATAAATCGCATCGAAGCCCGGGACGTCGACGGCGGAAAATTCGAGGCAGAGGAAACGCCCGCCGCGCTTAAGCACGCGATAGGCTTCCGACAGTGCGAGGTCCATGCGGGGGACATTGCGGATGCCGAAGGCGATGGTATAGGCGTCGAAGGTCTTGTCGGGCAAGGGCAGGCTCTCGGCATTGGCCTGGATGTATTCGATTCGGTCCTTGAAGGCAGGCGG
>CAMCXA010000058.1 GCA_945883115.1 Alsobacter soli | reverse complement strand
GTCTTCGACACGCTCAGATCTTCCTTCCACACGATAGGAACTGGCTGCCTCACCAACGCATGAAGAAGAACCTCGTCCATCCGGGACACGGGTACAATCTCCATCTGGTTTTTGACCGAAGCAGGAATATCAACGAGATCCTTCGCGTTCTCTTCTGGTATGATCACCTTTTTCACACCCCCGCGTAGCGCTGCCAATAGCTTCTCTTTCAAACCACCAATCGGCAACACCCGACCACGCAGACTGACCTCGCCGGTCATCGCGACGTCGCGTCGAACTGGAATACCCGTCAGCATTGAGACAATCGCCGTTGCCATACCAATACCAGCAGATGGGCCGTCCTTCGGGGTCGCGCCCTCTGGAACGTGAACATGCACATCCCTGCGGTCAAACAAAGGCGGCTCAATACCAAAATCAACAGCACGCGACCTGACGTAGGACGCCGCCGCCGAAATCGACTCTTTCATCACATCCTTAAGGTTGCCGGTAACAGTCATTTTGCCGCGACCCGGCATCATCACACCTTCAATCGTAAGAAGCTCTCCGCCAACCTCAGTCCAGGCAAGTCCAGTTACAAGTCCCACCTGATCCTCGGATTCAGTCTCGCCATAGCGGTATTTTGGCACGCCAAGATAAGTCGGAATTTTATCTAATGTCGCCGTTACGGATTTAATCTTCCCGGCAGACATTAGAATCTCTTTAACGGCCTTTCTCGCAAGATTTGACAGTTCGCGAGAAAGATTTCGAACGCCCGCCTCCCGCGTGTAACGCCTTATGACGAACATCAACGCTTCATCGTCAATCGACCACTCTTTGATCGTGAGACCATGTTTCGAAACGGCCTCCGGAATCAAATGCCGCTTTGCAATTTCTAGCTTTTCATCCTCAGTATATCCAGCAATCCTGATCACTTCCATGCGATCAAGAAGTGCCGACGGGATGTTAAGTGTGTTCGCAGTGGTCACGAACATGATGTTCGACAAGTCGTAGTCGACTTCCAGATAGTGGTCATTGAACGAGTTGTTCTGCTCGGGATCGAGCACCTCCAGAAGCGCGGACGACGGATCACCACGGAAATCCATTCCCAGTTTATCAATCTCGTCCAACAAAAACAGTGGATTTTGAGTCTTTGCCTTTTTCAACGATTGGATAATCTTTCCTGGCATAGAGCCGATATAAGTCCGTCTATGCCCCCGAATTTCGGCCTCATCTCTTACTCCACCGAGTGACATCCTGACGAATTCACGCCCGGTTGCCTTCGCAATCGACTTTCCAAGCGAGGTCTTCCCAACGCCCGGCGGGCCGACTAGGCACAAGATAGGCCCCGTAAGCTTGTTGGCCCTTTGCTGAACAGCTAAATATTCGACAATCCGCTCCTTGACCTTTTCAAGGCCAAAATGGTCTCCATCCAGAATGGACTGCGCCGCCGGGAGATCCTTCTTGATCTTTGACCGCTTTCCCCATGGAAGCGACAACATCCAGTCAAGATAGTTGCGAATAACGGTCGCCTCGGCAGACATTGGCGACATCTGGCGTAGTTTCTTGAGCTCAGCAAGAGATTTATCGAGCGCCTCTTTTGTCAGCTTGGTCTTGCGAATTCTGTCCTCAAGCTCGCCGAGCTCATCCTTGCCATCCTCGTCTCCGAGCTCTTTCTGAATGGCTTTCATCTGCTCATTCAAATAGTACTCACGCTGTGTCTTCTCCATCTGGCGCTTAACGCGACTACGGATACGCTTTTCTACTTGAAGAACGGATATCTCGCTCTCCATAAAGCCAAGCACCTTCTCTAGCCGCTTTACGACATCGGTGATTTCCAGAACATCCTGTTTATCGCTGATTTTTATCGCCAAATGCGAAGCAATCGTATCGCCCAACTTTGAATAATCATCAATCTGCCCGACTGCCGTAACGACTTCCGGAGAGATCTTCTTATTCAGCTTCACATATCCTTCGAACTCGCTCACAACCGAACGGGCGAGAGCCTCAGCCTCGATCATATTTGGAGTGGTATCCGAAAGAACCACAGCCTCAGCCTCGAAGAAACCATCGGTCTCGACATAACTGGAAGCGCGCGCTCTGCCGACACCCTCTACGAGAACTTTCACCGTTCCATCGGGAAGTTTCAAAAGCTGAAGAACGCTAGCAAGAGTGCCGATTTTGAAAATTTCATCGGCTGCCGGATCATCATCACCAGCGTTCTTCTGCGCCGCTAGAAAAATCAGGCGCTCACTCTTAACGACCTCTTCTAGCGCGCGGATCGACTTCGCTCGCCCAACGAAAAGCGGCACAATCATATGCGGAAAAACAACGATATCTCTCAGAGGTAACACGGGGTATTGCCCTGTCTGACCGGCTTCCACCTGGGGACGCTGTCTCGGCTGTGTCATTGAACAAGGTCCTTTGCTAAACAGACGCCAAGCCCTCAAAGAGCGACCTGGCGAACGGCTGGATCGAAACCAAAATGATCAACACAAGGTTCCAAACGCTGGAATCAACTCCTCAGGACGGGATGCCCTGCAGCGATGAGCAAGTCGACTCGACGTCTTAAATGGAGACTAACCTCCCCTGTTTCAAGACGCAAAATCAACCATTTTCTAGCAAAAATCACGCGCTCGATGCAGCCTCAATACCCTTGTCCGAGTAAATGTAGAGTGGTTTTGCCTTGCCCTCTATAACCTCTGGACCAATGACGACTTGTTCACAACCCTCAAGGCTCGGCAGGTCGTACATCGTTTCAAGCAAAATGCTCTCCATAATGGAACGCAATCCGCGAGCTCCAGTCTTTCGTTCAATAGCCTTTTTGGCTATTGAACTGACGGCCTCGTCAGAGAATGTGAGCTCGACATCTTCCATCTCGAACAACCTTTGATACTGCTTGACGAGGGCGTTCTTTGGTTCGGTCAGGATCTTCTTCAGCGCAGGCTCGTCCAAATCTTCCAAAGTAGCAAGAACTGGCAAGCGACCGACAAATTCAGGTATCAATCCGAACTTGAGCAAATCCTCCGGCTCCACTTCGCGGAAAATAGCTCCCGTACGCCGATCATCAGGAGATTCCACTTTCGCGCTAAAGCCGATAGAGGTCCCCTTACCACGAGCTTGGATGATCCTTTCCAAACCAGCAAAGGCCCCGCCACAGATAAAGAGAATATTTGTGGTATCAACCTGCAAAAATTCCTGTTGCGGATGTTTCCGGCCACCCTGCGGCGGCACCGACGCGACAGTACCCTCCATGATTTTGAGGAGGGCTTGCTGGACACCTTCGCCGGAAACGTCCCGTGTAATTGATGGATTATCCGACTTGCGGGAAATCTTGTCGATCTCATCGATGTACACAATGCCACGCTGCGCACGTTCCACATTGTAGTCCGATGCCTGCAGCAGCTTCAAAATGATATTCTCGACATCTTCGCCAACATAACCAGCCTCAGTCAGTGTCGTTGCATCGGCCATCGTGAAGGGAACATCAAGAATTCGGGCCAAAGTTTGAGCAAGCAACGTTTTCCCCGATCCTGTAGGGCCGACAAGCAGGATGTTGGATTTGGAGAGTTCTACATCATTGTGTTTGGTCGCGTGATTAAGGCGCTTGTAATGATTGTGGACCGCAACAGACAAAACCTTCTTCGCGTGATCCTGCCCAATGACATAATCGTCAAGAACTTTACGAATTTCTTTCGGAGTCGGAACACCATCGCGCGACTTCATGAGCGATGATTTGCTCTCCTCGCGGATAATGTCCATGCACAATTCAACGCATTCATCACAGATAAATACAGTTGGTCCTGCGATGAGTTTACGAACCTCATGCTGGCTCTTGCCGCAGAAGGAGCAGTAAAGCGTACTCTTGGACTCTGCCCCACCAATTTTACTCATTGACCAACCTCCGCTCCGTCGACCGCAAACGACAGCCGCCTTCAGCTTGTGAAAATCCGAAACAGCCAAAGATTAACTAAGAACTGCTTCAGTGCCCTATCTAATATTCCCACCCTTATCCGAAAGGATCAAGGCAATTACTGTAACTGACAACCCGCGTATGAGCACTCAGATTACAATGTTTAGCAAAAGACTCTAAACAAAGAGGAAATCTCTATCCCAGTCATCAGCAAACTTCAGGCCAAGAAAAGAGAGCGCGGGATAAGCTTATTCATTGATCAATTCGATCATTCCGGAGTAGTCGGGCGCTTCGACATAACCTGATCAACAATGCCGAACGATAGAGCGCCGTCCGCAGTCATGAAATTATCACGCTCGAGCGCTTTTTCTATCGTCTCATAATCCTGCCCGGTATGGTGAACGTAAATTTCATTCAAGCGCTTTTTTAAACTTTCAACCTCGCGTGCGTGAATCATGATATCCGTTACCTGCCCTTGATAACCGCCAGATGGCTGATGAACCATGATGCGCGCATTCGGCAGAGCGTAGCGCATGCCCTTTTCTCCGGCCGACAAGAGCAACGATCCCATCGACGCAGCCTGACCAACACAGAGCGTTGTGACGGGCGGTCGGATAAATTGCATTGTATCATAAATCGCCAAACCGCTTGTCACCACACCGCCCGGCGAATTGATGTAAAGCGAAATCTCCTTCTTCGGATTATCCGCTTCAAGGAAAAGAAGTTGCGCCACAACAAGGGAAGCCATGGAGTCTTCGACTGGACCCGTAAGGAAGACGATTCTCTCTCTCAGCAGGCGCGAAAAAATATCGAACGCGCGTTCGCCACGATTTGACTGCTCAACCACCATTGGAACAAGCTGATTATAGGTTTCGATCGGATCGCGCATTAAGGGCTCCAGAATCATTTCTCTAGCACCCAAACCGATTCGGGCACCTACACCGCGTATAGATAGAGATTCAAAAGTCATTCTGAAAGAGGCGGCATACTGAATTGCCGCATCAATCAGATAAATGCTGGGATTTCCAAGAAACTTATTCCCCGGAAGGCGCTTTTGCCTTCGACTTCGCCTTGGGCTTCGACTTCGCTTGAGTGTCCGACGGGGCAGACTCGTCGTCCTCACGAAGCAACTCTTCCTTCGACACCGTTTGGTCGGTTACAACTGCAGACGCCAAAATGTGATCGACAACCTTGTCCTCAAAGAGAGGTGCACGAATTTCAGCAAGCGCCTGAGGGTTATTCCGATAAAAATCCCAAACCATTTTTTCCTGGCCTGGGAATTGGCGGGCCCGCTCCATCAGGCCTTGAGATAATTCCTCATCCGAGACCTGAACAGCTGCTTTTTCACCAATCTCGGCAAGCAATAGCCCGAGCCGAACCCGCCGCTTGGCGATGGTCAAATATTCCTCGCGCGCAGCTTCCTCGGTTGTGTTTTCATCGGCAAAGGTTTTTCCGGCACGCTGCATGTCGTTCTCAACCTGCTGCCAGATATTATTGAATTCCTGCTCGATCAATGAAGGGGGAAGTTCAAAATCGTATGCAATATCAAGCTGATCTAACAGAACACGTTTTGTCTTTCGCCGTGCAACTGCTTCATATTCCCGCGCTATGTTTGAGCGGATAGCTTCTTTGAGCTTGTCGAGTGATTCCATTCCCAACGAAGTGGCAAATTCGTCATTGATCTTGGTTTCACCCGGAGCCTCGACACCCTTGACCGTGACATTGAAGGAAGCCTCCTTGCCAGCGAGGTGTTGGGCCGAATAATTTTCCGGGAATGTCGCCTTAACGATCAGGGTTTCACCCTGAACCACGCCGATAAGTTGCTCCTCAAACCCGGGGATGAAGCTGTTCGAACCAATTTCAACTGGAACATCAGTTCCCGCTCCACCCTCGAACGGCACTTCGTCGATCATACCGACGAAATCGATTGTTATCCGGTCGCCATTTTTCGACTTCGCACCCTCTTTGCGGGCTGTGAACACCTTATTCTGGGATGCCAGACGCTCAAGCGTTTCATCAACCGAGCTGTCGTCGACATTCGCAACGAGCCGCGACACTTTCAGGTCAGAAAATGATTTGACTTCAAAATTTGGCAAAATCTCGAGTGAAACCTTATATTCGAGACCCGATTTTCCTGAAAGCGCGGCCTCGACTTCTGCCTCGTTTTCCGGAAATACAATTTTCGGCTCGAGAGCGAGCTTGATGCTATGGTCTGTAATAATCTTCTGATTGGTTTCGTTGACCATTTTTTGAACGACATCAGCCATAACTGATCGACCATAAACGCGCCGAAGATGCTGCATAGGCACCTTCCCGGGACGAAAACCGTTGATTCGAACCTTGTCTTTCATCACGGTAAGCTCTGAAGAGAGACGAGCCTCCAGTTCCGGAGCGGGAAGAATAACGGAAAATTCGCGTTTCAAACCTTCGGAGAGCGTATTGGTAACCTGCATGATCTGACTTGCCTTCATATCGAGAAAAACATACCGGACGAACCCGAGAGAACGTCACGGCACAACGAAGATGGTGCGGGTGGAGGGACTCGAACCCCCACGACTTTCATCACTGGAACCTAAACCCAGCGCGTCTACCAGTTCCGCCACACCCGCAATCGGCGCCTAGCATGCCACGCGACGATAAATTTACCCTTGTAACGCGGCTCTATAACACGGTCTGCGCAGGACGCTAGCAAAATTCTTGCGAAGGATGGGACAAGATAATGAAACTCATGTTTTAAACGCTTTGCAGGCGACCGAGGATTTGCTTCAAACCGTCCGCAAGGTCCCTCGCTGCTAGACCGGGCCCTATTTGCCGTCCCGCTTCGGCATGCAACCAAACACCCGCCGAGGCAGCTGTAAACGCGTCGCACCTCTGGGCTAGCAACCCTCCAATGATCCCGGACAAAACATCACCGGATCCCGCAGTGGCAAGCCAAGGCGTTCCGTTCGTGTTGATTACAACACGTCCATCCGGCGCGGCCACCAGAGTATCGGGGCCCTTCAAAACAAAAACGATACCTAAAAAAGAAGCTGCAGCGCTGACCCGCTCGATACGGCTATCCAGAGAGATTATTTCTGTCTTTGATCTGAATAGGCGGACGAATTCTCCCTCATGAGGTGTTGCAACAACCAAATTTTGATGCTGCTGATCAATAAAGCCACTCAATTCATCTAATCGACCTTCGAAACTCGTCAGCGCGTCCGCATCTAGAACAAGAGCACGTTGGGCCTCCAAAGCTACCCTGACGCGTCCTCTGGTCACCGACCCGACGCCGTTTCCCGGCCCGATCACAAAGGCATTCCGTCGTTGATCTCCGATCAATGCGACTAAACCGTCAACACCGTCCGACCGTCGAACCATCACATCCGTAAGAGCTGCAGCGTTTATCGCGAGTGCGTCTGATGGCGATGCAACAGTTACCAAACCAGCGCCGACACGCAGTGCCGCATCTGCCGCCAGCCGCGCCGCGCCCGTATTCTCTATTCCGCCCGAAACAACCACCAAATGACCACGAGAATACTTGTGCCCATCCTCACGTGGCGGGAGCAGAGCATTTGGCCAAAGTTCGGGCATGTTTAAGCTGGTTTTCGGATTGATGAGCGAGAGACATGTGTCCGATATGCCGATATCAGCCACTTCAATGTCGCCGCACTGAACTTTTCCGGGATAAAGAAAGTGTCCCGGTCGCTGTCGAAAAAATGTAACGGTTCTGGTTGCGCGGATCGATATTCCCCTCACCTGCCCCGTATCGCTGTCAACACCTGATGGTACATCAATCGCGACAACCCTCTTTCCGGATGCGTTTATCCGTTCGATAAGTATGCGATTTTCACCAACAATATCTCGTGACAGGCCTGATCCAAAAAGCCCATCGACGACAATATCTGTGTCCAGAATATTGGCCTGCTCCGCTGACACGATTGGGCCCTGCCACGATAAAGCGGCGGACAGCGCTTCACCTACCAAATTTTCGAGAAAGGCCAGGAACACCAACTCTACATTATAGCCCCGGTCAGACAATATTTGTCCCGCAACAAATCCGTCACCGCCATTATTGCCCGGGCCGCATACGACGAGGATATTTCCACCTGTCTGAACAACAGATTGAACGGACCTTGCGACCGCATACCCAGCCCGCTCCATAAGAACAGCCCCGCTCAAACCGGCATCGCCCGCGAGTTGTTCGGCTCTCTTCATTTCGCTCGATGTCAGAAGTTCAAAACCCATCGTCAACCTCGTACTATTCATGTCTTTCGTTCCCGAGAATATCCCCACTTGGGTATGTTTCTCGGTCGAAGAAAAAATGTTTAAGTAATATGCCTTTAAAATAGGCATTGTGGTCAAATTTTAAGCTAAAATTGCCCTCATCCGCATCATCTGTCTAAAAAACGATCTGGCGAAGGACTAGACTTGGTGCTAAATCGTCAATCCATCAGACTTCGCTGAATGATGTCCAAAATCTGCTTTAATTCAGGAACTCCTATGAAAAAGATTGAGGCAATCATTAAACCATTTAAGCTCGATGATGTGAAGGAAGCGTTACAGGATGTCGGATTACAGGGCATCACTGTCACGGAAGCAAAGGGTTTCGGGCGCCAAAAGGGGCATACCGAGCTCTATCGCGGAGCCGAGTACGTTGTCGATTTCCTGCCGAAAGTGAAGATAGAGATTGTTCTACCTGACGATCTCGTTGAGCGGGCAGTGGAAGCTATTCGGAAGGCGGCACAAACAGGGCGGATCGGTGATGGCAAGATTTTTGTATCTACGGTCGAAGAGGCGATACGTATTAGGACGGGAGAAACCGGCCTTGACGCGATCTGAGCACTGCCAATTCTGTGATTTTGAATAGAACTCTAACCCTAAACATAAACCAAAGAGGAACTGACCGATGAAAACGGCCAAGGACGTCCTGAAGGCGATCAAGGACAATGATATCAAGTATGTTGATTTTCGTTTCACCGACCCACGCGGAAAGTGGCAGCATGTCACGTTCGACGTGTCGATGATCGACGAAGAAATTTTCGCCGAAGGCACCATGTTTGACGGTTCCTCTATTGCTGGCTGGAAAGCCATCAATGAATCAGACATGACCCTGATGCCTGACCCTTCAACGGCGCAGCTGGACCCATTTTTCGCAGCACCGACACTCTCTATCGTCTGCGATGTTCTTGAGCCGACCACGGGTCAGCCTTACGAGCGCGATCCGCGCGGCATGGCCAAGAAAGCCGAAGCCTATCTGAAATCAACCGGTATTGGCGATACGATCTATGTCGGCCCGGAAGCCGAATTCTTCGTGTTTGACGATGTGAAGTTCATGTCCGACCCTTATAATACGGGCTTCAAGCTCGACTCGGTTGAGTTGCCGACAAATGGCGACACTGAGTATGAAGGCGGCAATCTTGGCCATCGCATCGCGACCAAGGGCGGCTATTTCCCTGTCCCTCCCCAGGACTCGGCACAAGACATGCGCGGCGAAATGCTCGCGGCCATGGCGGCCATGGGCGTCAAGGTTGAAAAGCATCACCACGAAGTTGCGTCCGCTCAACACGAACTCGGCATGAAGTTCGACACGTTGACGCATATGGCCGACCAGATGCAGATCTACAAATACGCCATCCACAATGTTGCACAGAGCTATGGCAAGACCGCTACCTTCATGCCAAAGCCGATTTTTGGCGACAATGGGTCGGGAATGCACGTCCACCAGTCAATCTGGAAGAACGGCAAGCCCATCATGGCTGGCAACAAATATGCTGATCTGAGCCAGGAATGCCTGTGGTATATTGGCGGCATCATCAAGCACGCAAAAGCCTTGAATGCTTTCACAAACCCATCGACGAACAGCTATAAGCGTTTGGTGCCCGGCTATGAAGCACCGGTGCTGCTCGCCTACTCGTCGCGTAACCGGTCGGCTTCTTGCCGCATTCCGTATACGAATTCGCCAAAGGCGAAGCGCGTTGAGGTACGTTTCCCGGATCCGATGGCAAACCCATACCTTGCATTCGCTGCCATGCTGATGGCTGGCCTTGACGGCATCCAGAACAAGATCGATCCGGGCCCCGCAATGGACAAGGATCTTTACGATCTGCCACCGCGCGAGCTGAAGAAGATCCCGACCGTGTGCGGCTCGCTCCGCGAGGCGCTTGCCAATCTGGACAAGGACCGCGCGTTCTTGAAGGCTGGCGGCGTGTTCAATGACGACTTCATTGACAGCTACATCGAACTCAAGATGCACGACGTTATGCGTTTCGAGATGACACCGCATCCCGTCGAATTCACGATGTACTACTCCTACTGAGTTAAATCAGATGGATTGATCCATCCGATTTAGCCAAAATGCAAAAATTCAGGGCGCCCGCAACGGCGCCCTGTTTCATTTCTACTGACTTTAAAAACAAAACGGGAACGATTTCAAACCACCCTGTTTTCAGGCTTAGCCAACAGCACTACTTGCTTGAAAGCATATTGGAGTGATAGAGCGCCCGCCTTGGCTAATTCGATGCCCTTCAAGACATACTCATCGGCAGCGCGTCACGCCATCTCCGTCTAATCAGAAGCCGCGATAACATGAAAGAACGATCCGGTAACATTCCCCCTGCGGCTTCCCGCCGGCTCAGGCGAAGCTCCATAGGCGTCGGTCGCCGAAACAAGTGGCTCGTCACCCCCCTTGTCGAGGATCGTGGCGTAGTGGAATTCGTGTCCTCTCAAACGTCTGCCAGAATTCCCAAGCACAGTATCAGCGCTCAACGTTACATCACGATAGCCTAGTTGCATTTTTCGCTTCGCAAAACTCGTCCGGACACTCAGCAATCCTATCATTTTATGAGTTACACCGTCCGCATCCTCCAAGGTTTCGCCGAGCGCCATATAGCCACCACACTCGCCATGAACCGGTCGCGTCTCGGCAAATGCCATTAATCCCGACTTAAACGAAGACGCAGCCGCTAAAACACCCGCGTGAAGCTCGGGATATCCGCCAGGTAGCCAGCAAACGTCACAGTCCTCGCGTGGACCTTCATCCGCAAGCGGAGAAAACGGGATGATCTCCGCACCGGCATTGCGCCAACCCGCAAGCAAATGCGGATACATGAACGAAAATGCGGCATCTCGAGCCAAAGCAATCCTTTGTCCCGGCGGTTCGAGTGCAATAGTTGAATGCTCAATCGTCGAGCGAGAAGATCTCGCCAATGACTTCACCTCGTCAAGATCGACATGCTGCGCCACCAGATTGGCCATTGCCTCAAGAATAGCTTCAAGGCCTTCGGTTTCCTCGGCTTGAACAAGACCAAGATGGCGTTCCGGCAAGACAACGGAGGAGTCGCGCGGGATACTTCCCACAACCCGCAGCCCGATAGCCTCGATTGCGTCTGTCACAAGCCGTTTGTGCCTCGCACTTCCAACCTTGTTGAGAATAACACCCGCAATCTGAATTCGAGGATCATAGGTCGCACACCCCTTAACAATTGCAGCGGCTGATTGGGATTGCCCGCTAACGTCAAGAATAAGCAGCACAGGCCATCCGGTCGCAGCTGCAATATCTGCGGTCGAACCCGAGCGCCCCAAAGCAGCAGGTACCCCGTCAAAAAGCCCCATCAGGCCTTCGCAGAGAACCAATTCTGCATCAGATGTTGATTGCTTCGCCAGAGCAGCTACCAGCCCCGGGGACATCGACCACGCATCGAGATTAACACCTGCACGCCCTGCAGCAACTGCATGAAAGGCCGGGTCGATGTAGTCCGGGCCACACTTCAGCCCCGCCACCCGGACCCCGCGACGAGCGAAAGCCCGCAGCAGTCCGAGTGTCACTGTTGTCTTCCCGCTTGAAGAGCGTGGAGCTGCGATCACCAACCCCCGCGCAGCATTCTGTTCAATCATCCGATGACTCCGCTTTGCAGAAGCGCATTAGCACGATATGGCTTCTTGCAATGGAAGAAACCACGCAACAGACCCCGCTTCGCCGCGGCTGGACGACAGGCACTTGCGCGACAGCCGCAGCGCGTGCGGCTTATGAAGCCTTGTTTACCGGTAACTTTCCCGATCCGGTAGATGTTCTTTTGCCAAATGGATCGCGCCCGGCATTCAGTCTGGCTACCACGCATATCGGAGCGGGAGAGGCGCAAGCGGGTATCATTAAAGATGCTGGCGACGATCCCGATGCAACACATGGCGCCTTGATCCTTTCGACGGTTCGTCGCGGGGCCGTCGGCACGGGTGTCACGTTCAAAGCGGGTCCGGGCATCGGCACGGTGACCCGTCCCGGTCTCGCGCTGCCACCTGGTGAGCCCGCCATTAATCCCGTCCCGCGAGAAATGATGCGGACGGCGATAACGGAGGCCAGCAAAATCCTCGGAACAACCGGAGATGTTGAAATAGAAATCTCCATTCCGGGCGGCGAGGAAATCGCGCGTTCCACACTGAATGGACGCTTGGGGATCGTTGGAGGATTGTCGATTCTCGGCACGACCGGAATTGTCATACCCTATTCTTGCGCCGCTTGGATCAATACGATCCACCGCGGGATCGACGTTGCTCGAGCCGTTGGTCTGACGCACGTCGCCGGTGCCACTGGCAATACCTCGGAACGCGCGATCCAGCAATTGTATCAACTGCCCGAAGTCGCCTTGATTGATATGGGAGACTTTGTCGGCGGCATGCTGAAATATCTCCGCCGCCATCCTGTTCGTCGGGTGACCGTCGGCGGCGGGTTCGCAAAAATGACGAAACTTGGACAAGGCCTTCTCGACGTTCATTCGCGGCGGGGAGAGGTCGATCTGAATTGGCTGTCGGATCGC
Organism: Alsobacter soli; assembly: GCA_945883115.1. Taxonomy (GTDB): domain Bacteria; phylum Pseudomonadota; class Alphaproteobacteria; order Rhizobiales; family Beijerinckiaceae; genus CAIUPE01. Next base: position 2,235 of record CAMCXA010000058.1, on the reverse strand, counting down.
ATCCTCGAAGCAGGAGGCAAACCGGAATTCGCGGATGCAATGCGTCAGGCGAATGCCGCCAATGAAGTTTTGGACCGATGCCGAAAGGCGGGCATCGATATTGCGACCCCTATCGCCGAAGCCGCTTGGAAGACGGCCGCGAAAGCCCTTGGCGGCAGTGATATTGATCTCGACGTCGTGGTCGTCACGCGCGAAGGCGAAGTAATCGCCAGAACGCCGCCCCGCAATGTCGCGTGAGAACCCTCTCACGATTCAGTGCCGCGCCATCCCGGCGTCCTGAACCGCCGCCGATAGTCAGCGTCATAAAGCGAGCTATTGCTGAAGTCCGATTCGCCGAGACTTTTCCCGACCAGAATAAGGGCCGTCCTTTCGATCAATTCGCCCTCCAAGACCAATCCGAGATCGGCTAACGTCCCGCGGAAAACCCTCTCATCAGGCCAAGACGCGCGATATACAATCGCTGCGGGGCAATCAGCTCCATAGAAGGGGATGAGTCGTCCGATCACATCCGTCAGAGCATGGATCGACAGATGGATCGCCATGACCGCACCGGTCACTGCAAAGGCCTCAAGTGTTTCAGCCTCCGGCATGGAGGATGCCCTGCCCGATGTCCGGGTCAGTACGACCGATTGAACCAGTTCTGGTAGGGTCAATTCCGTTTGAAGCGTCGCCGCAGCAGCTGCAAAGGAGGGAACTCCCGGAGTTACCGTGAAGGGAATGGACAATCGATTGAGTTCCCGAATCTGCTCACCCATCGCACTCCAGACCGAAAGGTCGCCGGAATGCAACCTCGCGACATCAAATCCCTTGGCATGAGCGTCCTGAAACTCGGCGATGATTTCTTCCAGTGCAAGCGGAGCGGTATTCACAATACGGGCACCGGGAGGGCAATACGCCAAAATGCCATCTGGAACCAATGACCCCGCATAGAGGCACACTGGGCATTGTCCGACAAGGTCCCGACCCCTCACAGTTATCAAATCCGCAGCGCCCGGCCCCGCTCCGATGAAATGCACCGTCATTACCGTGTCCCCGGGAAAATTTCAGGCCTCGCGGCAACCGCGCAGGTAACGCCTCCTGCACTTAAACGGGGCAGAATGAGTTTTGCACCCGAACCCGCGCCGGCAAGGGCGGCTGTTTCGGCAATAGAAGGTAATCCGAATAAGGCCTCGACCCGCGAGGAGCATGTCGCCACAGCACCTGCCACAGCCCTTAATGCCTCTTCTTTGACAAGAACAAGCGGCATATTCAAGAGCTGGGCGGCGTCAAACAACCCCTTCTCGTCAGCCTTTCGATCCGTCGAAAAGAGTGCAACAGGGCCGTCAACCCCCGCTTCGGACAACGCGCGACGAACAAGGTCAGCGATCTCGGCACCAGTAACACCCTTTCGACATCCGATCCCCACTCCAATCATGATCATGCCTCCAACGGCTTGGTAATCGACCATTGCGTAACGGGCATTGCAGCGCGCCACCCATGATAGGGACCAATCGGATCCGCGCGCGCGATCTGCACTGAGATCAGTTCTCCACCTAGTGTCGTATGATATTTGATCAAGTCAGCCTGCGTCTCAAGCGTTACCGCGTTCATGACCAATCGCCCACCCGGTCTCAACGCCGCCCATGCGGCATCAAATACACCAGCATCCGTCCCGCCGCCGCCGATAAAGATCGCATCGGGAACAGGCAATCCAACAAGCATTTCCGGTGCCGTCCCCTCCAACACTTCGATATCCGGAACTCCGAGAGAGACCGCATTGCGTAAAATTCTGGCCGCGCGTTCAGCTTTCGGCTCTATCGCAAATGCGCGATTTGCCGGATGACGCAGCATCCATTCAATACCAATTGATCCTGATCCGGCACCAATATCCCAAAGCACTTCACCCTGCCGTGGTGCCAGTGCCGAAAGGCTCATCGCCCTGATTTCACGCTTGGTGATTTGATGATCGTGCTCAAACATCGCATCGGGTAGACCCGGTGCGAGTGAAACAATCTTTGCATCCGGTCCTGCCACAATCTCAATTGTAACGCTGTTCAGCGCTAGGATGTTTTCGGGCGCCGTCAGAACGAAATCATGCGCGGTGACATCGGTAATCTTTTCGCGTTCACCGCCCAAAGCCTCGCAAACGACAAATCTTGACGCTCCGAATCCGCGTTCCTGAAGCAGTTTCGCAAGCTTAAGCGGGGTGGAACCATCCCACGAGAGAGCGATTATCCGGCCATTGGGCTGGAAATG
>CAMCXA010000057.1 GCA_945883115.1 Alsobacter soli | reverse complement strand
TGGTTGAACTAAATTTTAAAGGCAAAGAGTTTGTCTATAATCACCATTTAGCCGTACCGCACCGGCCATTGGTTCCGCATTCCGAAAAAGGCATCGGGCCTGTTTCACTTGATGGCAATCTCATCATCCAAGGCGATAATTTGCACGCTTTGAAGGCGCTGCTACCGCTTTATGCAGGGAAAGTTGACTGCATTTTCATCGACCCGCCGTACAATACCGGCTCTGAAAGCTGGGCCTATAACGACAATGTCAACGCACCCATGATACGGGAATGGCTTGACGCCAATCCAATTGGAATCGAGGATGGCCTTCGACACGACAAATGGTGTGCGATGATGTTTCCTCGCGTCCGAATATTGCGTGAACTATTGTCAGAAAATGGCTCTATTTGGATTACGCTAGATCATAACGAACAACATCATTTTCATTCAATTTTAATTGAAATCTTTGGTAAGGAAAACTATGTTTCGACTATTTCTTGGCACGCAAGAGAGTCGGTTCAAAACGACACAGATATTTCAAATAATAACGTCAACTACGTAATTGTTTTTGCAAAAAATCGAAGGAAAACTGATCGGAGATTAAAAAAATCAAATTCCGCCAATTGGTTTACTGAGCCTACATTTGCAGTCCGTCCTCTTGATTTAGATTTAAATCGCTATTCAAATCCTGATAATGATCCACGCGGCGATTGGAAGCTCGATCCATTTGACGCGCCAGGTGTTAGGAAAAATAACTTAAGTTATAAAATTTCAAACCCAAATACTGGCCGAGATTTTTATCCACCTGCGGGGCGACATTGGGGGACTGAGGAAAAAAATTTCCAAAAACTGCTGGCGGATAATCGAGTCTTATTTGGACGCTCGGGAAGAGGGCGGCCAGGGATTAAAATTTTTGCTTCTGAAAAAATGGAATTCGGAGAAGTAGAAACAAATTGGTGGGATGGACCTGCGACCACTACAGACGGAGTAAAAGAACTTCGATTTATTTTGCCTAACAATAATTTTGATAATCCAAAACCAACGGCTCTTGTTACTAAAATTATAAAGCATGCAGTTGGCGCAAGCGCGATTATACTAGACTCGTTTGCTGGTTCCGGCACAACTGCACACGCCGTTCTTAAAGCAAACAAGGATGATGGAGGAAATCGAAAATTCATCCTCGTTGAAATGGAAGATTACGCAGACAATCTAACGGCAGAACGCGTACGCCGAGTGATCAAAGGTTACAAATTTAAAAGCACCCAAAAAACCGAACTACTCCGCAAAAGTTTAACTTGGCATACGCTCAAGAACGCCAATAGTTTGGTTGATGAAGTTGAAGGAATTGAAAACCTTCACGGTCATGAATTTGATCGGATTCAAAAAGAAATAAAAAATAAAGAGCTTATCGTAACGGGCGAAAAGGATTGTTCCGAAACGGCTAATGGCCTTGGCGGCACATTTACCTATTGCACCTTAGGCGAGCCGGTTGACCTTGACCGGATTCTAAGTGGCGAGACGTTGCCCGCCTATGAGGCATTGGGCACCGTTTTGTTTCATATGGCGACAAGCCAACCGATTGATCCGGCTGCAATAAAACAAGATACCTTCTACCTCGGGGAATGCAATGGCCAAAAATTGTGGTTGATTTACAAGCCTGATCTTGATTGGTTAAAGTCGTCTGATGCCGCCTTGACGCTCGCCCGTGCGAGAGAGTTTGCTGTGAGCGATCAGGACAAGACCCATCTGGTTTTTGCACCCGCCCGCTTTGTATCGCAGAAGATACTCAACGATCATGGCTTAAAGGTAGAATTTGTTCCGCTGCCTTTTGCACTTTATCGTATCGAGCGTAGCTGATCATGCTCCGGCACCTTGATTATCAGGATAAAGTTCTAAGCGCAGTGGATACTTGGATTGACGCTTTGATTAAATCGAAGCGGGAGCGCGATGCTTTGCTCAAACTCAGAGCCGAACGTCCGGAAATCAACATTCCCGATATCGATTTTTCGCTTGAGGCATGGAAGCAACTTGCCAAAGCGGGTCAACTCCCACGGAATGTCGACATGTTTTCACCTCGCCTATCGGGGGTGGGCGAACCAGTACCAAACGCCATATTGAAGGTTCCAACAGGGGGTGGAAAGACATTATTAGCCGCTCAAACGGTAACAAGAGTACTGGGTCGCTATCTTTGTAAAAATACAGGCTTTGTACTTTGGATTGTGCCAAGCGAAGCGATTTTTTCTCAAACACTCAACCGACTTAAAGATCGCCAGCATCCCTACCGCCAAATTCTCGACCGCGCTGCCGCTGGCAAGGTTCGCATTTTGGAAAAAAACGACCCACTCAACGCACGCGATGTCGAGGAGCAATTATGCGTGATGCTGCTCATGTTGCCTTCCGCCAATCGGCAATCACAAGACCAACTCAAAATGTTTCAAGATCGAGGCGATGTTCGCGGCTTTTTTCCACCGGAAGGCGAACAATCAGCCCATCTCGAATTGATCAATAAAACACCAAATCTCGAGCATTACGGCGCGAACCATTTTTCAATCATCAAAGACTCACTCGGCAACGCCTTACGCATCATTCGGCCAGTCGTCGTTCTTGACGAGGGGCACAAGGCGACCTCCGAGTTGGCGTTCAGAACGCTTTATGGTTTCAACCCGTGCTGCGTGATCGAGTTAACGGCAACGCCTAAAGATATTCAGCCGAAAGGTGGAAAGCTCCCTGTGCCTGCTCGTTATGCAAATATTCTCGTCGAAGTATCAGGACGAGAACTTGATCGTGAGGGCATGATCAAGATGCCGCTAATTCTCGATCCTAAACAATCCGCCGATTGGAAATTGACGCTCAAGGCGGCCATTGACAGGCTTGACGATTTGCAACGTAAAGCCGTTGAGCTTGAGGCAAATACGAAACGCTATATCCGCCCAATCATGCTGATTCAGTTAGAGCGTACAGGACAAGACAAGAGGAGTGCGGATTTTATCCATGCGGAAGATGTCAAGGATTGGCTAAAAACCATCGGGTTTGCCGATGACGAGATTGCGATAAAGACATCTGAGACAAATGATTTGGCCAATCCAGAAAACCAAAATTTGTTGGATTCGAAAAATCGCGTGCGAGCCATCATCACAAAATCGGCTTTGCAAGAAGGGTGGGATTGTCCTTTTGCGTATGTACTTTGCTCACTCGCAGCTTCTTCGAGCTTGAGCGCCATGACGCAACTTGTTGGACGCATTTTACGTCAACCCGAAGCGATGAAGACAGGCGTTGATGCTCTCGATTCATGCTATGTTGTTACCCATCGCGCAGAGACAAAAGATTTAATTGAGGCCATAAAAAAAGGCCTCGAGTCAGATGGACTCGGAGATCTGATTTTAGACGTTACGCCACAATCGTCGGTGACAACTACTGAAGTAAAGAAAATAAAAAGGCGAGATATATTCAGTAAAACAGAGATTTACCTTCCAAAAGTTCTTTGGGTAGAGGGGAGCGATATCCGCGACCTCGATTACGATGCAGATGTTTTGTCGGCGATTGATTTTCGAGGTTTCAACCCGCACGCTATCAGTCAGATAATACCTGAAAACGGCCGAAGCCCCGAGAGCCAGTTGCAACGTATTGCGCTTTCAGATGATACGGAACGCCTGATAGAGAACTCAATCATTTCAACTGGAATCGAATCACTGGAATTCGACCCAGCTTACGCAACCCGCCTCATTTCCGATATCGTGCCTAATCCGTTTGTTGGCCGCGAAATTATTGGGCAAGTCATCGCACAGCTTCGTGCACGCAATTTTGATGACAAACTTATTGGCAAGCTCGGAAACACGATCATCGAGGAGATCAAAAAAGGATTAGAGGCGGAACGGTCAAGGCGTGCCGAGGCTATTTTCCGCCAACGCGTATCCGACGGTATTATACAATTTCGACTTCGCCTTGATGGCCGTAATTGGCGTATGCCCTTCGAGGTGGACACGAGGTTAGTGGACGGTGCGCGTATCTTGCTCGGTAAAAGTCATCTACCTATTGCAAAAAGTCTTTTTGACCCGATTTTTGAAGATGATCTCAACGGAGAAGAGCGCGGCGTTGCCGTGCACCTCGATGGCGAAGGTGCGCTTAAATGGTGGCATCGCAATGTGGCACAAAGAGAATATAGTCTGCAGGGCTGGAGACGCGGGAAAATCTATCCCGATTTTATTTTCGCAGTAGAACGCGGCAACGGGCCCGCCCGTATCGTCGTTTTAGAGACGAAGGGTGACCATCTCGATAACCTCGATACAAGCTATAAGCGGGCCGTACTTGATGTAATGAGCCAACATTTCGCATGGGACACGACAGTCCAAGCGGGCACCATGGAGCTAGTTCAGCAAGGTCAAGAGGACGTTGTATGTGAGCTGATTTTGATGAGTGATATCAACTCACAACTACCGAAGCATTTCACCTAGCATTTCGAGATTAAGCCGCAACAGCTCGATTATTCTAAATTGGAGAACGCTTGATCAATGCCCGATATTGTTTACATCCTCACAAACGAAGCCATGCCCGGTTTGATCAAGATCGGGCTGACTGGCAATTCGGTGGCGCAGCGGATGCGCGAGCTTGATTCCTCCGGCATCGCGCTCCCCTTTCAGTGCTATTATGCGGCGCGGGTGGAGCGCGGCTCCTTTGTCGAGAACAAGCTGCATATCGCCTTTGGTGATTTTCGGGTTCGGCAGAGCCGGGAGTTTTTCCGGCTTGACCCGTTCCGCGCAAAAGCCGCCCTCGAGATCATCGCCCTTGAGGATGTCACCCCGCGCGGCGATGTCGTGGAGACAGAGGTCGATGAAGAGGCATTGGTGCGCGCCAGTCGCCGCCGCTCGGTCTTCCGCTTTTCCGAGGTCGGCATCTCGCCCGGCGCGCTACTGGTGTTCTCGCGTGACCCGAACGTCACGGCAATCGTCAAGAGTGATCGCGACATCGAGTTCGAGGGCGAGACGACAAGCCTGTCGGCTTCCGCCGCCCTCCTGATGAACCGCATCGGCTATTCATGGTCGGCGGTGGCAGGGCCTGATCATTGGCTCTACGACGGCGAGACGCTCACCGAGCGCCGCCGCCGCATTGAGGACGAAAACGCCTGACCCCCTGCTCGCTACTCCCCACCCGCTCACCCCTCCCCGTCATTGCGAGGAGCGAAGCGACGCGGCAATCCAGCCTCTTCCTGCACCATCAACTGGATTGCTTCGCAAGCTCGCAATGACGCCACCCCACTCGCCACTCGCCACTTTCCACCCCCCAATTCCAACGTTGGACACCACTACCGCCCCGCTGCCGCCTGAGCTGGAACAGGTCCACTGGAAATACCCCCCGTTTTTCCACGGAACAGGCGCGGAGTGGAGATGTGTTGGAGAGGGTTTGGCCTGTGGGCAAAAGGCGGCAAAGCGGCGCTGGACATGTCGGGAGCGAGTGTTTATAAGCCCCCATGACCGCACGGTTCAGGCCCCGTCCGCGATCGCCCGAGTAGCTCAGTTGGTAGAGCAAGCGACTGAAAATCGCTGTGTCGGTGGTTCAATTCCGCCCTCGGGCACCACGCATTTCCCCCAGTGAAATCAAGGTGTTAGCCGTTAATCGCCGCGTTTGGGGCGCGCGCTTTAGCGCGTGTGCGCGGCCCCTCTAGCCCCCGCCCCTCGCGCGCTGCGGGGCACGGGCCGGCCGCGCCCGCCCGCCCGTCCGATCCGCATCGAAGCACTGTTTCGCGAAAATATTCCCGATGATTGAGCCCGGACAATGCGCCTCCTGCGACTAACACACGTCACATAGGTAGTGTCCCGCTCATTCGGGTTAACCGCATCAAATAGGCAAAGACCTAGCGACCAATCTCTTTTTCTGCACGCCGCTTATGCGTCGCCAAGGCCATGAGACGCCGATCACGCCAGGCTTGTCTGGCCTGCAATTGATCCGCCGGCAAGCGTTTGCGGCGATCCGCCTCAATGGGGTCAAGTGCGGGCCCGTTCCAGTCAACCCGCCACTGTGTCGACGGAAAGATGTTGGAATAGATCCGCTCATACCGTTCGGTGTAATCACGAATACCGCCCGGCGCATTCAAATCAATCGTTTCAAATGGCCCCATGAACGACCAGCGCAACGCGAGGCCCTCGCGGATCCCGATATCAATCTCTTCAGCTGTTGCGTATCCTTCAGCGACCAGCCGGAAAGCTTCCTCAATCAACGCACCCTGCATCCGGTTCATCACAAACCCGTCAATCTCCTTCGTCATCACGATCGGAGCCTGCCCGATCGAGCGGAGAAGCGCCGTTGTCTGCGCGACAATTTCTGGCGATGTCCAAGGTGCGGGCACGATCTCGGTCGCCGGAATGAGATAAGGCGGATTTATGGGATGCACGACGAGGCAACGTGAGCGCCCTTTTAATTTTTCCGTGATTGCAGATGGCAACAAAGCCGATGTGGAGCTCGCAAGAATTGTCTCCGGACTGGCAGCCTGATCGAGCCTTTGGAATAAATCCTGTTTCAGCGAAAGGTTTTCCGGAGCGTTTTCTTGAACATAAATTGCCCCTGCCAGAGCATCCTCCAGACCGTCAACCGGATGAATACGCGCCCTGATCACCTCGGGCGACGTACCCATCAGAAGATCATTGGCATCAAGGTCAGCCAAAATATCGAGAATATAGTCAATCGCTCGCCTTGGAGCCTCTTTGTCTTGGTCCCATAAAACAACCTCATAACCGGCACGGGCAAACGTAATCGCCCAAGCGCGTCCGATGAAACCGGATCCAATGATTGCAATTTTTTCCATCTTGAAGAACACCCTCATCATGCCATCGACAAGGTCTGATTATCGGCACGAGTCCCGAAAGTAGCAAGAAATTACACTGCGTGCTGCCAATGCGCTGAGTATCCTGCACTTAATCACCCCGGAAAAAGTCAAAAGACGGGTGAACCCAATCCTCCCGCGCCGATTTGACACCATTTTTCTCGAAAATCTTATCGTTCAGGTGTTGTTCATCGAGAAAAAAGTAGATGTGTCAAAATATACCTGATTGCGTTCATTTTATTGTCGTGATCGACCCGTAATCGACACGTACTGCATTTTTTTATGCCTGATCAGGCAAGGAAAGTGGAGTAAGCAATCTTCGTTCGATTGTAAGAATAGTCAAAGCAAGGCCTTTATATCCAATGAAAACCACTGCTGCTCATGCACCGGCTCAAACCATCAATAGCCAGAATTTTGCGGCAGGGAACGCATTCGGCAACAGCCAGGTGCATTCGGGTGGCGGCCAAAAATTGCTTCGCATCGTTGCAACGCCCTATCTTCAGGTCTTGCTCTCACTCCTGATCTCAATTTTCCTTGTTGGCCTCGCCAGCTTTTTCTTCGCAGATTCAGCCCTGTCGAGTGAAGACGCGACGATCAACCTGATGTTTGCGTCCTTTCTGACTATTCTCTCCGCCTTGACGCTTGCAGCTTTTACCCACAGTCCGCTTCCCTATGGCTTGTTCTATACGTTCATTGTCAATTCGGCCTTTTTTCTCATCGGATTGATGACGTTGATCGCCTTTCACGGGCATGTCGGCCATGTCGATGTCGTCGCCTATTACGTCCTCTCCACCATGATCCTCGGATTCACGGTTTGGCTGAGTGAGAGGAATACAAAATATACCTTTCACCAGATTTTGAATTCGAAACTGTATTCGTTCAAACGGTCGGACAAAGTCTCCGTGATCGGCCTCGACAACCCGAATAACATCCCCGCCGAAAAAATTGACGGCATCATCGTCGATTTTTCACAAGACATCACACCGGAATGGGAGCGTTATCTCGCACAGAGCAGTCTGAACGGGATCAAAATCTATAATCTCGTCGAACTGATCGAAGCCATTGATGGCCGCCTTCCTTTCGAACAGGCGGGTCAGATCGCCGTAAATTGGCGCGACGGCTTTGCTTTCTACGTTCCCTTGAAACGAATTCTTGATCTGGCTTTCGCGCTTGTCATCCTGCCTGTGTTTATGGTCGTGATCGCCATCGCAGCAATCCTCGTGCGATTGGACAGCCCCGGCTCGGCCTTCTTTGTCCAGCAACGTGTTGGCTATAAAGGCCGCAAGTTCAACATCTACAAACTTCGGACGATGAAATCTCGCGGCATTTTCACTGAGAACGCCGATTTCACCCATGAAAACGATCCCCGCATCACCCGCATCGGCAAGATCCTCCGCAAGACCCGCATTGATGAATTCCCGCAAATCATCAACATCATCAAAGGCGAAATGAGCTGGATCGGTCCGCGTCCGGAATCAACTCCCTTGGCAGAATGGTACGAGCGCGAAATCCCCTTCTACGCCTATCGCCATCTGGTCCGTCCCGGAATCAGCGGCTGGGCCGCGGTCCATCAGGGCAATGTGGCCGAGATCGATGCCGCCAAAATCAAGCTGATGTATGACCTCTATTACATCAAGAACTTCTCGTTCGCGCTCGATTTCATGATTGTTCTACGCACCTTTTTTGTCATGCTGACAGGCTTCGGCTCCCGTTAAAATTGACGTAACGTAATTTAAACGCTCTCCCCGCAGTGTCCCGTCCGGTGACGGGAGGGGTTGATGTCTGTATTTTCGCGAAGCACCTATTTTAAAGTATTTAGCCAACTGGTTCGCCTTGTTTCTTCAAATCGTCTTCTCGCGATTTAGTCGGAGCGCACCCGTTGATCAACGAAACACTCGAGCTCGAGCGTCAGGGCAAGCCTTCCGAGGCGATCGAATATCTGTCCCGTTCGATTGATGCCGCGCGGAACACCTCGGCACCCCTGCCACGTGTTGCATATCCGCTTTTGTCGAGATTGCTCATCAAAATTGGTCATTTCGCGGATGCCGAAAAATCAATTCGTGTCGGCTTGCAGCAGAACTCCAAGGATTTCGATCTTCTGAACATGCTCGGCATCGCGCTTCGCCGCCTCGGCCGCGCAGACGAAGCCCTGAAAGCGCTGGACCAGGCCCAACGCCTCAACCCGAAACATCTGGCGCCACTCGTCAACAAGGGAAACATCTATCTGGACCTGCGCCAAAGCGACAAGGCCATTGCAACATTCTCGCAATTGATCCGTCTGAACCCCAAAAACGCCGAATTCCATCGCCTATTAGGCGTCTCCTACATCCTCGCTGGCGACCTTGCCCGCGCACTCCCCAAACTTGATGCCGCCTGCCGTCTGGCACCGAACGAGGTCGCGAACTGGATTGACCGCGCAAAAGCCGACACCGATTACGAGCGGCACGCGGAGGCCCTTGCCATTGTGGAGCGCGGTCTCCAACACCTGCCCGACAATCAGAGATTGTTCGAAGCCCGCATCATGATCCTGCGCCGCAGCGGTCGTTTCCCCGAGGCAGAAGCGCATCTCCTGAAGCGCATTGAAACAGACCCGAACGATTCATGGGCGCATTTCCAGCTGGCGGAGACAGTCGGCCGCTTTGATCGCCCGCGCGGCAATATCCACTATCAGAAAGCCATCGAACTGAGCCCCTCGAACCAGAATTACTGGATCAACCTTGCCAATAGTCTCGACCGGACCCGTCAGGGCGATGAAGCAGCCCATATTCAGGCGGCCTATGAAGCTGTCTTGAAGGCCATGTCACTTGGCCCCTTGCCATCCCGGCAACTGCGCATGGCCCGCAACATCCTTGTCCGCATCGGGCGTTTCGATCTCGTGTCCCAACTCGGCACGTTCCGCGATCTCGGTCGCGGCTGGGCGAATGAGAGCCTGCACGATGCGTTGCATTATCATCTCGCCCGCGTTGAAACACCCGAGGATCGCTACGAAATCCTCGAGCAACACCACATCTGGGGCCGGATCGAAGAGGCAAAGGCCCAACTCAATCCGGTCACAGCCCCTGCAATCCATGAAAAACGCGAGAAAATCCGCCTCGGCTTCATGTCATCGGATCTCCGCAACCACCCCGTATCCTATTTCGCGATGCCGCTCTTCGACGATGTCGACCGCTCGAAATTCGAACTCTATTGCTATTCCTATAGCCGCAACCAGCCCGACCAAGTCCAACAATATCTGGCAACCCGCGTCGATGCCTTTCGCTGGAACAAAGCCATCGGGGACCGCGACGCCGCACAACTGATTGCGAACGACAATCTCGATATGCTCTTCGAACTCGGCAGCTCCACGGACATGAACAAGCTGGAGGTCATGGCCTATAAGGCCGCTCCCGTTCAGGCGAGCTGGCTCGGCTATCCGCATTCGGCAGGGCTTGAAACCATCGACTACATCCTCGTCGACCCCTACATCAACCCGGACGACCCCAAACTTCTCGTCGAGAAACCGTTCTTGATGCCCGATAGCTGGGTCGCCATGGGCCGCCTCGGCTTCAACGAAGCGGAAGTGATTGCGCCCGGCACGCCTGAAGAGCGAAACGGCTTCATCACCTTCGGCACCGCCAACAACCCCTATAAATACGGGCCCTCCGTTCTCAAAACATGGGCGCAAACCGTCAAATCGGTCGATGGCTCCAAATTCCGCTTCGTGCGCCCCGAAAGCGGCGTTCCCGCCTTCCGCGACGCCATGACAAAGGCCTTCGCGGCGGAAGGCGTCAGCGCCGACCGTCTCCTCTTCACCGCCGTCCGGGGCACCCATATGCGGTGGTATAATGAAATGGATATTTCCCTCGACACCTTCCCGCAAACGGGCGGCACGACAACCTGCGAGTCCCTCTTCATGGGCGTTCCGGTCATCACCCTCGTCGGTCCGGCCTTTTTCGAGCGTCTCAGCTATTCAAACCTGTCAAACGCAGGCCTTCCCGATCTGTGTGCGTTCTCGTTGGACGAATACCGCCAAAAGGCGATTGCTCTGGCGGCAGATGCCCCAAGACGCCGCGCCCTGCGCCACTCCCTGCGACAGGACATCAAACAGAGGCCGCTCGGACAGCCAAAGAAATTCGCTGAAGATTTTTACGCGCTGGTGAAACAGATCGTCACCGAACGCAAATAAACGGGCGCCCTGTCAGGCATTACCTTGCGGCATGGCGTTGCGCACCCGCTTTATGCATTTGCCAATTATCGAGATAAGTCCGCGCCAGCACCGGATCACGCAGCAGCAGCAGATTTTCGGCATTCCGCTTGCGCGCCGCTTCCGTGAAATTATACGAACCCGTCAAAACACGCTCGCCATCGATAATGATCACCTTGTTATGCGCGATCGCACAGCACGTATCGATCCAGAGCGGAACACCCTGATCAACGAAAAACCCGAACATTCCGCCCCGCGCCTTGGGCTGGCCCCGGTCGAGAATCACCTCCACCGACACGCCACGATTTTTTGCCACCACAAGTGCCTCTGCGATATCCCGCGACGTAAAACTATAGGCTTGCACATGGATTGAACGCTTTGCCCGCGAAATCTCGCTCAAAATCAGATCGGCACAATTCCCTGCGGGCGAGAAACAGACATCCCAGATTTTGGCAACTTGCTCGGCCCGGACGGACCCGTTCGCGCCAAACGCCAGAAGCGCAAAAACAACAACAAAGAGTGTCATAGACGCGCGCGACAGTCGCCGCCGTCCCGGCATCGAGTCAATTAAAGTCGGAACAGGATCCAAAGTGATCAATCCAAACCTCGCATACACCCGCTAAGCAACGGGCTTCACTCAACGTCATACACGTAAAAATAGCAAAAATCAAAATTACAACCCAACACGAACCGCCCCAAACGACGAAACGCTGGGGGCACCCACCCCAACTGCCGATTCGGTTAACGTTTCATTAATGAGAGGATCGCGACGACAAATACGGTCATCGCATGCGACGTCAGAAGTCCGCCGGTCGCTCGGCGCCAAACTCGCCTTCATCCGCCTCGTCATCAGGCGCGGCGGGAACGGCATACACACCTGTCAGCCAGCGGGACAGGTCCACATCGGCACAGCGTTGCGAGCAAAATGGCCGGAACTTCTCCTCCGTCGCCCTTCGGCAAATCGGACATTTCAGTGCCGGGATTTTCTCGCCCGCTTTCGGCTTGTTATCATTCGCAGCCATGAGCGCCGGTCATCCTTCTGAAGTCATTGCGCCCGAAGCTCGAACACGGGTAAATCCATGTCCGCCCAGCAATTGCGCGGTTTCATAAAGCGGCAACCCGACAACGCTCGAATACGATCCCACCAACGAGATCACAAACGCCGCCGCCAACCCCTGAATCGCATAACCGCCAGCCTTGCCGTGCCACTCGCCCGACTGGATATAAAAGTCGATCTCCTGCACGGAGAGCCGCTTGATCTTCAACCGCGTTTCCACAAGACGCTCGGAGCGTTTACCGGCCTCGCTCATCAGACAAATAGCCGTATAGACGCGATGACCCCGCCCCGATAATAGCTCGAGACACCGTCGCGCCTCCGCCTCGCTCTCCGCCTTCGGCAAAATGCGCGCGCCACAGGCGACAACCGTATCCGCCGCAAGGATCAAACAAGGCCCCGCCGTCACGTCGGGTGCAAGCATCTCGAGACAACGTCGCGCTTTCTCGCGCGCCAACCTCTTGGCAAGCGCAATCGGGCGTTCACCCCGCAAGGGTGTCTCGTCAACATCGGCAGGAAGACATTTGTCGGGTTCAACGCCGATCTGCCGCAGCAGATCAAGCCGTCTGGGTGATGCCGATGCGAGGATCAGCATTTTTTGCGCTTCAATACCTGCACGAGACAAGGTGATCTCCCCTCATGCCGATCGATGTGCGGCAAACAAACTTACTTGAACCGATAGGTGATACGTCCCTTGGTCAGGTCATAAGGCGTCATTTCAACCAGCACCTTGTCCCCTGCCAAGACGCGAATACGATTCTTGCGCATCTTGCCAGCCGTATGGGCAATAATCTCGTGATCATTTTCCAGCATCACGCGAAACATTGCATTCGGCAGGAGTTCGGTCACCGTGCCAGGAAATTCAAGAACTTCTTCTTTCGCCATTCGAAACCTTTGTTTGTCAGAAACGCACCACAGTCAAAAAGCATGAGCGCGAACAGTAATGGAAAGCGACTGATTTGTGAACCATTACAAATCCGGTCATACGGGACATTCTCGTGAAATACGAAGCCCGTCAGGAGGGGAGCAGAACTCAGGGCAATTTGCGGTCCCTTTGCGCCAAAATCCGGTACTGCCGGAACCCGAGCGGAATAAGTATAAGGTAAAAGGCGGTCAAAACGGTCAAAACCTCAAATGTATACGTCACCAGAAGCGCCACAAACGCGACAACAGTCACGAAGAGCGGCATCACCCATGTGCGCGGAACACGGCTCCCCAGCGTTTTCCCCGCATAGGTCGGGATCCGGCTCACCATCATGAACGCGACAAAAAGCATGAACGCCGCCTCGAGCACCACAAAGCCATCCGGTGGATCAAACCCGAGCACCCGCGCATACATCGGCAACAACACAACCAGCGCTCCCGCCGGCGCGGGAATGCCCACAAAAAAGTTCTTTTGCCAGTCCGGCCGTTCCGGATCATCAATCATTACATTGAACCGTGCCAGTCGCAGCGCCGAGGCACACGCAAATAGCAAAACAATGATCCACCCGAACGATTTCAGATCATGAAGCGAGGCATTATACAAAATAATCGCCGGCGCGACGCCAAAGCTGACAAAATCCGACAGACTGTCCAATTCCGCGCCAAAGCGGGACGTCCCCTTGAGCAGACGCGCAATCCGGCCATCCAGTCCGTCGAGCACCGCGGCAATCACAATCGCGACCAATGCCGACTCGATATGCCCCTCGATCGACAGCCTAATACCCGTCAGGCCCGCGGCGAGCGAAAGCAACGTGATCAAATTCGGCAACAGGACCCGCAACGGCACCGCCCGAAAACGCTTCGTCTCCGGTTCTTTGTCAGGCTCGAAAGGCGGGAACAGATCAGTCATTGCAACCTATAATAAGCAATTCGGGCTGGCGTCACAAGGGATGTCAACCATCAGATCGTATTGAACGAGGTTGTCGGTGCATCGCCGCCAATTCGGGCAATCACCGTCTCGCCCGCAATCGCCGTTTGCCCGACACCCACCAAAGGATGCACGCCCTCGGGCAGATACACATCAACCCGCGAGCCGAACCGGATCAGTCCAAAGCGCTCGCCAACATTGAGCGTATCGCCCTCGTCAACAAAACTCACAATCCGGCGCGCGATCAATCCGGCAATCTGCACGACACCAAACCGGTGCGCGCCCGTATCAATAATCAGCGCATTCCGCTCATTATCCTCGCTGGCTTTGTCCAGATCGGCATTCAGAAACAGCCCGGGCCGGTAGGCGATCCGGTCAATCGTTCCCGAAACCGGCACGCGGTTCACATGGCAATTGAACACATTCATGAACACCGAAATACGAACCATCGGCTCGTCCGACAAATCCAGCTCCGGCGGCGGCACAGCGCGCGTGATCATTGACACCAGACCATCCGCAGGCGAGATCACAAGTCCCTCGCCCACCGGCACCGTGCGTTGGGGGTCGCGGAAAAAATAGATGCACCATGCCGTCAGGATAAACCCGATCCAGCCGAGCGGAGACCAAATCCACGCCAGAATATTGGCAATCACCGCAAAAATAGCGATAAACGGCCAACCCTCTTTATGGATGGGAACAATCTGCTTCTTGATCGAGGCAATGAGCGACATCTGTATTCCGTCAAAATCAGTTTCTAGGAGCGTCAGCTTACCGTAGCGCTTGGCAAGAGACTTGCCAACTCGCCAGCGACTTCCAGTTTCTCTTTCGCCTCGGCAACTTCACGCTGCCTCTGCCACAAGGAGGCATAAACACCATCCTTTGCGAGCAAATTCTCGTGATGGCCGCGCTCCACAATCACGCCGTGATCCAGCACCAAAATTTCATCCGCACTGATGACGGTCGAAAGACGGTGCGCAATCACAAGCGTCGTCCGCCCGCGTGATATGCGCTCCAGCGCCTCCTGAATGTCCCGTTCCGTGAAACTGTCCAGCGCGGACGTCGCCTCGTCGAGGATCAGAATGGGCGGCGCCTTCAGGATCGTGCGGGCAATCGCGACACGCTGCTTCTCGCCGCCCGACAATTT
>CAMCXA010000056.1 GCA_945883115.1 Alsobacter soli | reverse complement strand
ATCGAGGTCATTTGTGGCGAGGACGAGGTGATCGATTGGGCGGGACATTCCGATAAATCCTTGACAAAATACTATATGGCATTATATACCATAATCAAACAAATGCTTGAGCGATGAATGACGAAAGCTTCTTTATTCTATGATGCACGGCGAGACTATCCGGACGGAACGATTATACAGATCCGAATTTGGAAAATACCTGAAACTAATGATGAAAGACCGCACGGCTTTAAATATTCCCTGTTTTTTGGTCGCCCGGGCGAACGTCTTGTGGGATATGACAATGAGCGAGGAAAAGGCGATCACAAACACATCAAAGGCCTAGAATATCCATATAATTTCACCAACATCGACCAACTTTTCGCTGATTTTAGACGAGACATCGCGATTGTAAGGAGGCACCTATGAATGACCGTGTGCTGTATATCCACATTGAAAGTGAAACGGCATTTTTTGAACGCGCAATCGCCGCCGCGAAACAGCTTGATGCTGGAGTAAGAGTAGCAAACCCTGAACATTTAAGCTTCACGACCTATGAGCAATTCACCGCTGCTCTATCCGACAAGCGGATGGAATTGCTTTCGGTGCTGAAAGGGCTAGGCCCCTCCTCCGTCCGCGCTTTATCGAAAGAAGTCTCCCGCGATTACAAAAGCGTGCATGGCGATGTGGGGCGGTTAATGGCGGTCGGGCTGATCGAGAAGCGTGACGACGGGCGGATTGAAGCGCCTTTTGACAAGATTGTGAGCGAGATCAGGTTGAAGGCGGCGTAAACGAGGTAAAACCTTTTCAGTCACTGAAGTGTCACTGCAAGGAGCAAAGCGGCGAAACAATTCAGCCTCTTCTTGCCTCATCAACTGGATTGCTTCGCATTCGCTCGCAATGACGGATGATATCAGTATTTTCTTTACACCAATCTGGCCTGCTCCACTGCCGCCGCAATAAAGCTTGCGAACAATGGATGCGGCTCGAAGGGGCGGGATTTTAGTTCGGGGTGGTATTGTACCCCGATGAACCATGGGTGATTGGGAAACTCGATTGTTTCCGGCAACAAGCCATCGGGAGAAACGCCGGCAAAAACAAGGCCTTTTGCTTCCAACTTCGCGCGGTACTCCATATTCACTTCATAGCGGTGGCGATGGCGTTCCTCGATATGCGTTGTGCCGTAGACGGCAGCAATCCGGCTATCGGCATTCAATGTGGCGGCATAAGCGCCGAGACGCATTGTGCCACCGAGATCCCCTTGGGCGGCGCGTTGCTCGAGTTGGTTGCCCCGCATCCATTCCGTCATCAGACCGACGAGCGGTGCCGTGCAAGGCCCGAACTCGGTTGAATTAGCGTCCGGAATGTTTGCCAAATTACGCGCGGCCTCGATCACGGCCATTTGCATACCGAAACAGATGCCGAAATAGGGCACGTTCCGCTCGCGGGCAAAGCGGGCCGCATTGATCTTGCCTTCCGCGCCCCGTTGGCCGAACCCGCCCGGCACGAGAATGCCATGGACGTGCTCGAGGAATGGCGCGGGGTCTTCACGCTCGAACACATCGGACTCGATCCAGTCGAGCTTGACCTTCACCCGATTGGCAATGCCGCCATGGGCCAAGGCTTCGATGAGCGATTTATAAGCGTCCTTCATGCCGGTATATTTGCCGACAATCGCGATGGTGACCTCGCCTTCAGGATTGGCGATGCGCTCGGTAATCCCGTTCCAACGCGTCAGATCTGGCTTTGGTGCCGGTTCGATCCCGAAGGCCGCAAGAACCTCCTGATCAAGCCCTGCGGCGTGGTAGGCTGCGGGCACGGCATAAATCGACGAGACATCGCGCGCTTCGATGACAGCACTCTCCCGCACATTGCAGAACAGTGCCATTTTACGCCGCTCATCAGCAGGAATTTCGCGGTCGGTCCGGCACAGGAGAATGTGCGGCTGAATACCGATCGAGCGCAATTCCTTCACCGAATGTTGCGTCGGCTTGGTTTTCAGCTCTCCAGCCGAGGGAATATAGGGCAAGAGTGTCAGATGGACGTAAACGGCATGACCTCGCGGCAAATCATTGCCGAGTTGGCGGATCGCCTCGAAAAACGGCAGGCCTTCAATGTCACCAACGGTGCCGCCAATCTCAACCAGCACGAAATCAACGCCATCATTGCCTTCGAGCACGAATTCCTTGATCGCGTTGGTAACATGCGGGATGACCTGAACGGTTCCGCCGAGATAATCTCCGCGCCGTTCTTTCGTGATGATATCCTGATAGATCCGACCGGTGGTGATGTTATCGCGTTTGGTCGCGGGGCGACCTGTGAACCGCTCGTAATGACCAAGGTCGAGATCGGTTTCCGCACCATCATCCGTGACAAAAACTTCGCCATGCTGATAGGGCGACATTGTTCCCGGATCGACGTTCAGATACGGATCCAATTTCCGCAAACGGACCGAATATCCGCGGGATTGAAGAAGGGACCCCAGAGCCGCAGACGCAAGCCCTTTGCCCAAGGAGGACACCACGCCACCAGTGATAAAAATATACCGTGCCATGGGGAGTTCCTTTTAAAGGCAATCGCCTGATTCGTAAAAGCAAGACTGCGGGACAACCCTGACGTGTCCACAGCCAATCACGCAAAAGAAAAACGCCGGGATTTACCCGGCGCTTGGACGTTGAACCCTTGCAATAGCTTATTGGGCCGGTGCCGCAGGCTTCTGCTCGAGTTGTTTCAACTGGTCGAGAACGCCACCCGATGCAGGAGCTGGCTCAGCAGGCGTTGTCGCCGCGCCCGCCGCAGGCCTGGCCTGATCAATGATCGATTTGCCGCCCCCTGCATTTCCCGCAAGGATAGCAAGCAGCAAACTTGTTGCAAAAAACAAGGTAGCAAGAATAGCCGTGGTACGCGTCAGGAGATTCGCCTGACTGCGGCCCGACATAAGCCCCGACAACCCGCCTCCTCCGCCCCCGCCTAACCCGCCAAGTGCACCCGAATCCGAGCGCTGAAGCAAAATGACACCGACGAGGGCAATGACGATGATCAAATGAATAACAATGAGAATTTGTTGCATAAGTCCGGAAACCTTCATTCCTCAAGGGTGCGGAGGAGACGCGTTGTCGTGATTTTGATTGATCTAGCACGCCCTTGATAAAGAGCAAAGTCTGTTTGATCTGCGATTATCAAGCGTAAGCAGCTACAATACCCAACAGATCCAGCGCCTTCAGGCTTGCGCCTCCAACCAATGCACCGTTCACATTGGGAACCAACATTAATTCCTTCGCGTTCGATGGCTTCACGGAACCACCATAGAGAATGCGCACCTTCTCTGCTTCTTCCTTGCCGACGATCCGGCGCAGATCCTGCCGGATCATGGCGTGGACGTCGGCGACGTCGGCCGCTGTCGGGGTCAATCCAGTCCCGATGGCCCAGACGGGTTCGTAAGCGACCACCAAGTCGCGCGATGTCATATGATCCGGAATCGAGCCCTTCAGCTGACGCCGAACAACGGCCAGTGTCTTACCAGCTTCGCGATCTGCCCGAGTTTCGCCGACACAGACGATGGCAATGAGCGCATTGCGCCTTGCAGCTTCAGCTTTTGCTCCCACCGTCGCATCACTCTCACCATGATCAGCCCGCCGCTCGGAATGCCCGACGATGACGGCCGTGGCACCGGCATCAAAAAGCATGCCCGCCGATAGATCACCCGTATGGGCTCCCGCATCATTCGCGTGACAGTCCTGGCCGCCAATCGCGATTCCGATGCCGACGGCCCTTTGGGAAGCGGCGAGAACCAGCGTCGCCGGTGGGCAGATCATGATATCGAGTTTTTGTCTGAGCGCCGGCGTAAATCCCGTCGACATCAAAGCGAGTTCATCTAAGGATGCGCGACTGCCGTTCATTTTCCAATTACCCGCAACCATCGGTCTAATCATCTGTGCCATGTGAATTCCTGCGTTGAAGTCGATTGCGATCTAAAAAGACATATTTTGAATTGGAAATAAACTCATCGATTGGTATTGAGGCAAGTCACGTTTTCGAATTGTGTTTAAATACCGCCATTGCCGTGCCGTTTAACGGCAAGTATGGTGCTTAAACGACAGGGCGTTATTTTCAAACAGGCTTGAGGCAGGATCAGATTTCATGATGGGTGGTTTTAGAAAGATGGGCCAAAACATTTTTGGCCGTGTGGTCATCTTTATTTTGTTTGCATTTCTGATCTTGAGCTTTGCCGTTTGGGGTATCGGCGATATTTTTCGCGGCTATGGGACGTCATCCGTGGCCAAAGTGGGTTCGACTGAAATCGACACGCTCTCCTACCGCGCCGCGTTTCAGAACGAATTGCAGAGCCTTTCCCAGCGTTTTGGCCGGCAAGTTACGGCTGAACAGGCAAATGCCTTCGGATTCGATCGCCAGGTATTGGGTAAGCTGATCTCGGAAGCCACGCTTGACGATAAGATCAAATCGAACGGCCTTGCGCTTTCGGACGAGCGCATTGCCACAACGATTATCAATGATGAGATGTTCCGGGGCGCAGATGGAAAGTTTGACAAGAATGTCTTCAATGACACGCTGCGTCGGGCGGGGTTGTCGGAGGCGGGATTCGTCGCGGCCCAACGCGCGGTCTATCTCCGCAACCATATGACCGAAGCATTTTCAGGGGCACCGACGGTTCCCCAAATCATGCGCGATGCCGTGCAGCGGTTCCGCAACGAGGTGCGGGGGATATCCTATTTTACGGTAACACCAGCCCAAATCGAACCACTTCCCACCCCTACCGATGCCGAACTCCAGACGTTTTTCGAGACGCAGAAGGCTAACTTTCGGGCGCAGGAGTATCGGAAGGCAACCGTCCTCGAAATGTCACTCGAAAACCTCGCTGATGTTTCATTGGTTAAAGATGAAGACGCACGCGCACGCTACGAGCAGATGAAAGTGACCTCTTATACGACGGCTGAGAAGCGCTCGGTGAGGCAGATTGTTTTCCCGACAAAGGATGAAGCGACTGCGGCTCTCGAGAAAATCAAAGCGGGCACGTCCTTTACCGATATTGCGGCTGGAATGAAGCTGAGCGAGAAGGATATTGATCTCGGTGTGATCGAGAAGTCCGGAATCATCGATCAAAAGGTTGCTGAAATCGCATTCTCGACTGCCGCAAATTCTGTGAGTGACGTGATCGAAGGGCAATTTGGCGCGAGCATTCTCGCGATTGGTGATGTGCTACCTGCCATTGTGAAGACTTTCGACGAGGTTGCACCGGAGATCAAAAAAGAACTCGCGACGAAGGCAGCGAAGGATCGTATCACCGAGTTGCACGACAAGATTGAAGATCAGCGCGCGTCAGCCCGACCGCTCGCCGAGATTGCCAAAGAACTGAACTTAACGCTGACAAGTATCGACATGGTGGATCGATCAGGTTTTGATGCTAGCGGCAAGGCGATTGAGGGCCTCAAAAATGCCGGACCAATTTTCGGCGCCATATTTGGTTCGGAAGTCGGGATGGATAACGAACCTGTGGCGCTCCGAGATGGCGGCTACGCTTGGTTCGAAGTAAGCGGCGTCACCCCTGCGCGCGACCGGACATTTGATGAAGCCCGTTCCCTTGTCGAGCAGACTTGGAAAGAGGAAGAAACCACCAAGGAGGTCAGCGCGAAGGCAAGCGATTTGGTGGCGGCAATCAAGGCCGGGAAAAGCCTTGATGAGACGGCGAAGGAGCTTGGTGTATCTGTTTTGACCGCATCGGACTTGAAACGTTCATCGACGTCGGAAGAACTGTCGCAAGCCGTTCTCAGTCAGGCATTTTCTGTGCCTGTCGGGACTGTTGTGTCAGCAATCGGCAAATCGGGTTCCGAGAGGATTGTTCTGTCGGTTTTATCTGCGTCCCTTTCAGCAAGTGATCTGCCGGACACGGACCAAATCGACACTCAACTCAAGCGCCAATTGTCTGATGACGTGATTGGCAGCTATGTTGCGCGCAGCCAGAGCGATCTCGGCGTTACGATCAATGATGCTGTCCTTGCGATGGCAACAGGCCGGAATTGAGCGGAGCATCCATGCAGGCGGTTCCAGACTTTCACGTGTTTAACGCTGGGTATGAAGCCGGTTCTCCGCAACTTGTCCGTCGCACATTGGTTGGCGATCTGGAAACGCCGGTTTCTGCCTTTTTGAAACTGACAGCGGAAAGCGGTCGTAACGCCTTCCTTCTGGAATCGGTCGAGGGTGGAGCGGTTCGCGGTAGATATTCGATGATCGGCCTGAAGCCCGATATTATCTGGCGCTGCAAGGATGATCGTGCCGAGATTAATCGCGAAGCACGGATTAATCCGGCAGCGTTCGAGCCATGCGGCAAGCCTCCTTTGGCGGCTCTGCGCGATTTATTGGCTGAAAGTGCGATCCCCTTCGATGAAAACCTCCCTCCAATGGCGGCCGGCGTTTTCGGCTATCTCGGTTATGACATGGTCAGGCACATGGAGCGGCTCGGGAGCCCCAACCCGGATGTTTTGGGTGTCCCAGACGCGATCCTCGTTCGACCGACAATCATGGTGGTATTTGACTCTGTTCGTGACGAAATCACGCTGATAACGCCCGTTCGACCGCGTGAAGGTGTTTCACCAAAGGCTGCCTATGAGGCCGCACTTGATCGCCTCGAAATAGCGACGCAAGCGCTTGACGGACCATTGCCGAGCAATACGGGCGACGTATCATTGGTCCAGCCCTCAACTCCGTTGTCCAACACCGATGAGGCCGACTACGTCAAAATGGTCGAACGCGCCAAGGACTATATTCGGGCAGGCGATGTCTTTCAGGTTGTTTTGTCGCAACGTTTCGATGCTCCCTTTGAAATGCCGCCCTTTTCGCTCTATCGCGCTCTGAGGCGCGTCAATCCGGCTCCCTTCCTGTGTTATCTGGACTTTGACGGTTTCCAGTTGATTTGTTCATCGCCAGAAATTCTCGTTCGTGTGCGCAATGACCGGGTTACAATCAGGCCCATCGCGGGAACACGTCCGCGCGGCGCAACCGAGGCTCAAGACAAGGCCTATGCGGATGAGCTTTTGGCTGACGAGAAAGAGCGCGCCGAACATTTGATGCTCCTTGATCTTGGTCGCAATGATGTCGGCCGTGTCTCGAAAATCGGCACCGTTTCGGTAACGGACAGTTTCTTCCTCGAACGCTACAGCCATGTCATGCATATCGTCTCGAATGTCGAAGGCGACCTTGATCCGAAATATGATGTCCTCGATGCGCTCGCAGCCGGGTTTCCGGCTGGGACTGTATCGGGAGCACCGAAAGTGCGGGCGATGCAAATCATCGACGAGCTCGAGCGGGATAAACGCGGGCCTTACGGCGGTTGCATCGGTTATTTTGGAGCGAATGGCGAGATGGACACGTGTATCGTGCTTCGAACAGCTATCGTCAAAGATGGCGTGATGCATGTTCAGGCCGGGGCCGGGATCGTTTATGACTCGATCTCGACCGCCGAGCAGACCGAATGCATCAATAAATCCCGCGCGCTCTTCCGTGCCGCTGATGAAGCAGTGCGTTTCGCCACCAGTGCAAAACGTGGCCAATGATGGAAACCGACAGTGTCCGCTTGACGAAGACAGGAACTTTCCAGCAAATGGGCGTGTTCCAACCATGGTAACCCTATGCTGAACGTCACCCTCGTCGATAATTATGACAGTTTTACCTGGAACCTTTTCCACGACCTCGGAAAGTTGGGGGCGAACGTCACTGTTGTCCGGAATGACGAGGTTACGACCGAAGATCTGATCAACTCGACGCCCGATGCCATTGTTTTGTCGCCGGGCCCTTGCACGCCCAACGAGGCAGGCATCTGCCTGGATGTGATAGCAAAGGCCGGGTCGGAAATTCCTTTGTTCGGCGTGTGTCTCGGCATGCAGGCGATGGGGCAAGCCTATGGCGGCGAGGTGAAACGTGCGCCTCTTCCGATGCATGGAAAACTATCCACTGTTCACCACCGCGGAAAAACTCTCTTCCGCGGGATCAATGGTGATTTCAAAGCGACGCGGTATCATTCATTGATCGTCGAGCGGAACACCCTGCCCGAATGTCTCGATGTGACGGCCGAGACCGATGACGGACTGATCATGGCACTTTCCCACCGAGACTTTCCCGTGCACGGCGTTCAGTTTCACCCAGAGAGCATTCTTTCGGAGCATGGCCTCTTGATGATCGGTAATTTTCTGGAATTGGCGAAGACATGGAATGCATCGCACCGTAATCAGCATCAGAATGGTGGGCGTTGATGGAGACTTTCAAGCCACTTTTAAGCAAAATCAGCACCGGCCAGTCCCTCACGACCTCTGAGGCAGAACACGCATTCGACTTGATGCTGTCAGGACAGCCGACACCAGCGCAAATCGGTGCCTTTTTGATGGGGTTGCGGGTTCGTGGCGAGACAGTTGATGAGATTACGGGCGCCGTGAAAGCAATGCGGGCCAAGATGCTGCGGGTGAATGCTCCTTCTGATGCCATGGATATTGTCGGGACGGGCGGCGATCATTCAGGAAGTTACAATGTCTCGACGCTGACCGCGCTTGTCGTTGCTGCCGCCGGTGTCCCTGTCGCTAAACATGGCAACCGAGCAATGTCGTCGAGATCAGGGGCGGCGGATGTACTTGCGGCCCTTGGTGTTAAAGTTGGTATCGAGCCCGAGGGCGTTTCCCGATGTATTGAGCGTGCAGGTGTCGGCTTCATGTTTGCGCCAACACATCATGCCTCCATGAAAAATGTCGGCCCGATCCGCGTTGAAATTGGTTCAAGAACCATCTTTAACTTACTGGGGCCACTTTCAAATCCTGCCGGTGTCTCGCGACAACTTGTCGGCGTTTACTCACCCGATTGGCTGGTGCCGATGGCGGAAGTTTTGAACGCGCTCGGGTCAAAACGCGTCTGGGTGGTGCACGGATCCGACGGTCTTGATGAAATAACCACGACGGGCGAAACATCGGTCGCGTCGCTCGAAAACGGAACCATCAAGCGTTTCTCTATTTCTCCCGAGGATGCAGGGATTTCGCGTGCAACCGCAACAAGCCTCAAAGGAGGCGACGCCGAGACGAACGCGGAGGCAATTCGTGCTGTATTGCGCGGAGAAAAAAACGCTTATCGCGATATTGTGGTGATCAATGCTGCGGCTGCTCTTATCGTTGCTGGTAAAGCAACAACGCTAAGAGAAGGGGCAGAACTTGCTGCCCGGGCAATCGATAGCGGTGCCGCAGCCGAGACATTGTCTCAACTTGTTCAAGCATCGAATGCGTGACCGTTAGATGAACGACATTCTCGCAAAAATTGAAGTCTATAAGCGCCAGGAAATAGAAGCTGCCAAACTCCGCTTGCCATTTGTTGAATTGGAACCTCTCGCACTCGCCGCATCCCCGCCGCGCGGGTTCACAATGGCCATCGAGAAGACCATTGCCGCGGGAAAACCTGCGCTGATCGCCGAGATCAAGAAGGCAAGCCCTTCGAAAGGGCTTATCCGGGCTGATTTTGATCCGCCGGCCTTGGCGCAAGCCTATGAGCAGGGTGGAGCAGCGTGTCTTTCCGTCCTGACAGATGAACCTTCATTTCAAGGACACCCTGATTTTCTGAAGCAAGCGCGTGCGGCAACCACCCTCCCCGCGCTTCGGAAAGATTTTCTGTTTGACATCTATCAAGTTTTCGAGGCGCGCGCATGGGGTGCGGATTGTATCCTCGTGATCATGGCCAGCGTGTCGGACGCTTTGGCGAGCGAGCTCGTCGCCGCCGCACACGCGCTGAAAATGGACGCCCTGATCGAGGTGCATGATGCTGAAGAGCTTGAACGCGCCCTTAAACTGGATGCCAAGCTGATCGGAATCAATAACAGGAATCTGAGAACGTTCGATGTGTCACTCACGGTTTCGGAAACTCTTGCCCGAAATATTCCCTCCGATCGCATTATTGTTGGTGAAAGCGGGATTTTCACCCATGACGATGTGCGCCGCCTCGAAAATTGCGGCATTCATACTTTCCTTGTCGGCGAAAGCCTCATGCGCCAAGCTGATGTTGCCAGCGCAACGCGGCGTCTCCTGACAGGCAACTGAGAAAGAGTTTTCATGAGTGGCCTCACCCATATCGATGCGTCCGGAACCGCCAGCATGGTGGACGTTTCCGACAAAGCCATGACCGAACGTGTCGGCATCGCGGAAGGCTCGGTTCGGATGGAACTGCAAACACTTGCGCTGATCAAGGCAGGTGACGCGAAGAAAGGCGATGTTCTGGGCGTTGCCCGGATTGCGGGGATCATGGCTGCAAAGAAAACCCATGACCTCATTCCACTGTGTCATCCACTTTTATTGACAAAAGTGACAGTCGATCTGACGATTGACGAGGCGTTGCCCGGCATAAGGGTGCGCGCCATGGCAAAAGTTTCCGGACAGACGGGTGTCGAGATGGAAGCACTCACGGCAGTCTCGGTCGCCTGTTTGACGGTCTATGATATGGTCAAAGCGGCAGACCGCGGTATGCGGATCGAAAATATCCGCCTTGTGGAGAAAACCGGCGGGAAATCAGGGCATTTCAAGGCCGGAGACTAAGCCATGGCACTGATGACGATTGACGAAGCGCTCGAGCGCGTTCTCGCAAGTGCAACTCCCGTTTCGTCTGAAACAATCTCGATTATAGACGCGCATGGGCGGACGCTGGCTCGCCCACTCGCTGCGAAAAGGACCCAACCCCCTTTCCGGGCATCCGCCATGGATGGGTATGCGGTTCGGGGAGCGGATGTCGCAGTTAAGGGAGCGATCTTGAAAGTCAAAGGCGAGGCCGCTGCCGGTCTGGCCTACTTGGATATGATCTCGTCAAACGAAGCTGTCAGAATTTTCACCGGCGCCCCCGTGCCTGAGGGTGCTGACACGATATTGCTTCAGGAAAATGCTACCCGCGACGGAGATTGTGTGACCGTTGACGTTCCTGAAAAGGCTGGCCGCCATGTGCGCGACGTCGGACTTGATTTCAAAGCTGGTGAAAAATTGCTCCATACCGGCCAGCGGCTAGGTCCCAGATCGGTGGCGCTTGCGGCGGCGATGGATCATGCCGTCGTTGATGTGTTCCGCAAACCTCGCATTGCCATACTCGCAACCGGAAACGAATTGGTGATGCCCGGGGAAGATGCGGGACCGGACCAGATTGTCGCTTCCAATCATCTTGCAATTGCAGGAATGGTCTTGGAGGCGGGAGGCGTTCCAGAGCTTCTCGGCATCGCAACAGATGATTTTTCCTCGCTTGAAGCCGCCATTGACCGCGCCGAGGCAGCAGGTGCGGATGTTCTGGTCACGATTGGTGGCGCGTCCGTTGGCGATCATGATCTCGTGCAATCTGCGCTTACGAAACGCGGGATGGAACTTGGGTTCTGGCGCATTGCGATGCGACCCGGAAAGCCGTTAATCTTTGGTCGTCTTGGAGAAATGCTGATCCTCGGTCTGCCCGGTAATCCCGTTTCGTCGATCGTGTGCAGCAAATTGTTCTTGATGCCATTGATCCGGGCGCTCCAAGGCGATACGCTCGCAGGACAGGACCTAACTGAACCGGCTCTTCTCGCTGCCGATATTCAAGCGAATGACAAGCGGCAAGACTATTTGCGCGCGACGCTAAGTATTTCGAAAGTTGGGCTTCCGCACGTTATTCCGTATGGAATTCAGGACTCCTCAATGCTACGGATTGCGAGCGAAGCGCAGGCCTTGCTCGTTCGACCGCCGCATGCGCCTGCTGCATCCGCTGGCGATCTTTGCCGGATTATCAGGTTATAGTGCATTTTCAATAGGACTTGCAGAACACAAAGAGAACATGTAAGTTTGTTCATCTTTTGTTTTGCCGAGTCGGTTAAAGGCTTGGTGCATGATCCGAGGGTCTAATGCTGACGCGTAAACAACATGAATTGCTTCACTTCATCAATGATCGGCTCAAGCAGGAGGGTGTACCGCCCTCGTTCGACGAGATGAAAGACGCCCTCGAGCTTGCGTCAAAATCTGGTATTCATCGCTTGATCACAGCACTTGAAGAGCGCGGATTTATCCGCCGCCTTGCCAATCGTGCACGCGCGATTGAAGTCATCAAGCTTCCCGATCAATCTGTTCGCGGGAAATTCAATCCGAGTGTCATCGAGGGCAGCCTCGGTAAAGCGCGCCCTCCTTCGGCTTTTGAGCATCAGGCCTATATCTCGATTCCGGTTATGGGGCGGATCGCGGCGGGTACGCCGATTTCAGCAATTCAAGCACGCAGCCACACGATCGGCATGCCGGCAGATATGCTCGGTAGCGGCGAGCATTTCGCGCTTGAGGTGCGTGGTGACTCGATGATTGAAGCCGGAATTCTTGATGGGGATACGGTCATTATCCGCAAGCAGGATCTGGCGGATACGGGCGACATCGTCGTTGCCCTGATCGACGATGAAGAGGCGACGCTCAAGCGTCTGCGGCGACGTGGCTCATCAATCGCGCTTGAGGCAGCCAACCCTGCCTATGAAACGCGTGTCTTGGGGCCGGACCGTGTCAGAATACAGGGAAAGCTCGTAAATCTCATGCGTAAATACTGATTTACGCTTAATCGAGTTCAGGCTTTTCCTGAGCATCGGGGTCTGGTTTCCCGTCATTAAGCTCGTTTGCGCCATCAGCAGATGGGCTTTTTATCAAGGGATTTTTTGCCCAAGGTGCATCGTAGCCCGGTGGTCTGGAAGCCTTTATGCGGTAACTTTCACCATCGGCAAAGAGCTCCAGAGCGCCCGTTTGTCTTAACATGATGCCATCAATCGTGTTGGCGCGACAATTGTTTGGCTTTGCGAGCGGGGTGACGACAAGATCGGCTTTTCTGCAATCCTCGAACAGCGCTCGCGTTCGAAGGGCGAGAGCAACTTTCTTGCCGTTCGCAAGCCTGACAACACACCCGGTCGGATCACAAAAACCGTTTCGCCTGATCAAAGGATCATCGGGCTTTCGAAGATCACCATCGGCCAAAAGCCATTGCCTCACCACGAAATCAGAAGCACCAAGACCAGCAATCGTCAGAAGTCCATCAGCACCACGAACGGCAACTGCGCGCCCGTCTCGTGAGACAATCACATCAGGGCGAACGTTGCTCAGCCCAAAAAGCAACCCGGCAATTACAAAGCCGATACCGCCCCACCGCAAGTGTGTACTCCAGAACGTCAACCAGATGAGACCCGCCGAGAGGCACAAAAGTGACAGGACCGGAACTGCCGGGAGGGCTTGGACGGCATAGGGCCAACTCGCCACCATTTCGGCAAATCCAAGCATGCCCTCCATGCTCAGTCCCATCGCCCACCAAAAGATTTCGTCCGCGCCGAACGGTAACGCCAACACAGCCCCGAGCGCGATTGGCATCGCGATCAATTCCACAAGCGGCAGTGTCAAAGCATTTCCGATCAAGCCCCAAGTTTGAAATTGTTGAAAATGGAAAGCCGCAAAGGGACCTGTGGCCGCTTGGGCAATCAGGGTCGTGATCGCCAGAATTTTTGCATAGCGGACAAATCGTCCAGTAATTCGCCCTGACGTCGACTTCGGAGGCTCCGAGGCAGTCTCTTGAGAGGTTGAAAATTGCGCAGGACGATCCACTGACGGGGGCAACCGTTCATAGACTGCGATCATGGCGGCGACGGCTGCAAATGACATTTGAAAGCTCGGCCCGAGCAAAGTTTCAGGCTCCACCAGAATAACCAAAATCGCTGCAATCGCAAGATTTCGGATCGAAATTGCGGGCCGCCCGGCGAGAATTGAGCCGAAGAGAACGATTGTCATGATCATTGAACGGATCGTCGCGACTTCAGCACCCGCAAAAACGGTATAGGCTGCAGCGCCCAGCATGGCCGCAATCGCGGCAACCGACTTGGCCGGGATCACAAATCGGCCTGAAGGAACAAGAACGAGCAGGAAGCGTGTCAGCCAAAAAACCATTCCCGCTACTAGTACCATGTGCAGACCGGAGATCGAGACAATGTGGTAGATGCCCGCGGCCCGAAGTGCTTCATTGGTCTCCTCCGAAATCATGCCGCGCTTTCCGGTAACGAGTGCGGCGGCAACAGCGCCTGCATCGCCCCCGATCACACCGATGATCCGTTCGGCAAGTTGATTGCGCCACCGATCAACGGTCATTGTCATATCCAGCAGCCCATCCGACCCAAACCCGACATCTGGCGTGACAATTAATGCGCCCAGCACGGACCCGGAACCGCCCACACGAGAAAAATAAGCTTCCCGAGCAAAATCATATCCCCCAGGCCGTGACGGCGGAGGTGGTGGCATGATAAGGGCTTTAACCTCTATCACATCACCGGCCTGAATTTCTGTCTCACCCTTGGCAGTCAACCTCAGGCGAACAGGGAGATCCGAGTTTTGCTCTCCCATGGAGAACGGACGGACAAGAAGCCTTGGCCCTGAAGGGCGCGGATCCACCACTTCGACAATGGCTGACAGAGGAACAATGCGTGTCGCAGATATGATCGGGGCGGAAACACTTTCGATCCGGAAGATGACAGCAAAATATCCGATCATTGCAGCGAGGCCTGCAATCACAAATACACCCGCAAAAGGCTTCAGTTTTTTTACGAAGGTCAGGAAAAACACCCCGGCCAGAAAAGCCCAGATCACGTAATCCGTTGAACCCGCGCCCAGTTGATCAAAAGCGAAAAGTACGCCCGCACCCATTGCCGGAGCCAGCCATGGAAAGAATCGTCGACGTTCGCGTTCTATTCTGATCCAATCAACGATGTTCTGGCTAAATTCAGCCAAATGAGTACGGCTAATTTGACGAGAAAATATCGGCAGCTTGAGTGCCCGAACGCGGTCTCGCATCCGATCTGAACTAAAGAACCGAGCAACCATAGAGCGATGTCCCGTTACCGCTTAACGCGGACCAAATTCAATGCTAAAGCACGGGCCAAAGCAGACAAGCGTCCAAAACGTGTATCTTCCCGTTCTGCAATCCCAAGCTGCAAGGTCATCAAGAGAATGTCGTCACCTATTATTACGCGCTTTGCTCCCTCCCCGACCGGATTTCTCCATATTGGCGGGGGTCGAACTGCCTTGTTCAATTGGCTTTATGCGAAACGCTTCGGCGGAAAAATGCTCCTGCGCATTGAAGACACTGACCGGGAGCGATCAACCGATGCTGCGATTGAAGCCATTCTCGATGGTCTGCGGTGGCTTGGAATCGATTGGGATGATGATGT
>CAMCXA010000055.1 GCA_945883115.1 Alsobacter soli | reverse complement strand
CTTTAATATCGTGTGCTGTGTAGTTTCGCATATATGTATTTATGCGAAAACAAAGGAAAGAAGATATTTTCTTCGTGGTTGCTCTTAACAAACTCTGAAGTTACAGTAAAAGTTCACTTAACAAAAGGAGTTTTACTATGTCAGTAATTTCTAAATTGAAGCTTGTAGCTAGCAAGCGCGAACGTTTTTTAAGCCCAACCGTTGCTCGTCGTCAAAAGCTAGCAGACAAGTTGGAAGAACAGCTAGCACTTTGTACAGCACAAAAGAATGGCGAGATTTACGCTCCCAAGCGTATTAAAACTGTGACTAACGCTGATGGTGAACGTATGCGTGTTGAAGCTGTTAAGCGTGTTAAAGAGTGGTTTTGGACAACAAGTTCTGGCAAAATTAACTTAGCTGTACGTTATGGAAGCAAGACTTTGGAAATTGGCAAAGGCAAGAACGCTATTGAACTTAGCACTGGCGAAGAACTTATCAGCACTTTAGCTTTGCTTAAAGACGCTGTTATTGCTGGCGAATTGGACGATGCTATTGCCAATGCTAGTGATAAATTACGTGCTGGCTTTGGCAAGTAAGTTACTTAAGGACTGGCTTTAATTGCCAGTCCAATCTCCTATGCTTGGCTAAATATATAAGAATAGGAGATTGGTATGCGAATTAGCGAGATAACAGACGCACAAGGACAGTTGGAGTTGTTACGTACAGTTATAGACAACACTTGGACAGCTATAGCACAGCAAGCAGAACAAGAGAAACGTGCTGAAGCAGAACGTAAGGCACAAGCCAAGCTTAAGCCACGTAGCCGTAAAGCTGTTAAAGCCCCCTACGCAAGTCCAACACCCCCACTTAAAAAGCCTAAGCCCCTAACAGCTAATAAGCCAACCCCCAACCCAACCCTAGCCAACCCTAATGCTGATAACACTATAAACCCCATACGTAGCACAGCAAAGCCTATGCCTAGCCAATACCCTAGCCATACCCAAGCAATGCCTCAAAATGCGCTTAATGTGCCAAAAGACGGGTATTTTGGTAAGAATATAGGCACTAAAGAAAAAGAAGATGATGGGGATGACAGGCATAGCAAAAATGGTATTGCTAGCTTAAAAAAATTACCGCGCAATTTTCAGCACCCAAGTACTTAAACTTTGGTGGGCTTGAAAATCTACCTATACCCCCCTTAAGCTGTAACAATCGGAACTAGCAAGCCGTCCTTATATTCGTAGTCAGCTAACGCATTACTAATCATTTTCGCTTCCGTCGTGTGGTAGTACGTTTTTTCAATTTGTGTAATGCTAGTGCCACACATTTCAGCAACGCTAGCTATTGGCAAACCACTATTAACACGCTTAGTTATGAACGTATGCCTAAAGCTATAGGGCACAATAATACGAGTTTTAACGTTTATTACTTTTGCTTGTTTTAAGACTTTATCAAAGTGAAATAGAATTGCTCTTGGTGTTAAAGCTGTCGTACCAACAGCCTTAAATAATAATTCATCTAGCACAATTTCACGCCTATCAGATTCTCTTACTTTATCTTCTTTTCTACTTGCTTGTAATGCTAATAATCCATTAAAGTAGCCGTAGTCTTTTACTACAAACTTTCTTGTGTTGCCTACTTTACTTGTTTCGCCACGCACAGTTATCTTAATTAAGTCAATGCTTCTTGTACGTTGTTCTTTGTGTTCCATTTCATAAACATCATTCCAAGTTAGCTGTAGCTGTTCTCCACGTCTTAAGCCAGTAATCATTGCCACACCTAAAAAGTAACCGCACAATGCTTTGGTTAAGTTAGTTGAGTGATTGATATTGGCTTCTGCTTCCTTAATGTATTCCCATAATGTCTTATCAATAGCTAAGATTTCATCGTCTTCAAACAAGCTACGTCTATTGCTTTCCTTACCCTTGTCTTGTGTCTTAAGTTTTGGAAAGTCAATTGTTTTTATATTTGTTAATTCTCTGCTATGTAGCCACTTAACCATAGCGTTAATTGTGCTTTGTTCGTTCTCTACTGTAGTCTGGTTAGCTCCCTTTTCTCTGCTCTTAGTTCGTTCGTAATGGTAATCATCACCGTCAGTTATAGCCATTTCTTTTAGCTTTTTATCTTTACCAATAAACTTAAGCCAATGCTCTAAGTGTGTGTTAATTGTGCCAAACCTACCCTCTTTAATCTTGTTACCAATTTGCTTCTTCTTCCACTCCAAATACAACTCAACACCCGCCTTAGTTGTAATAGAGTAATAGCTTTTTCCAGACAATTGGTCTGACATTATTTGGTGATAACTTTTCTTAGCTAAGTCTATTGCTGTGCTTTTGCTAGTGGTTTTTAGACTTAAGCGAGCGTATTTTTGCTCCTTAGTCAGCCACATTCTGAATTGCCAAATTGCGCCGCGTGTGTAGATAACAGCAACGTCAAATATTGCTTCTTCGTTGTCTTCAAACTTAGTTTTTTTCAGTGCCATTTGTGCTTAACGTGACTATAGTTTTGAGTAGCTACAAGTTTGTGTAGGTTTCTGTGTAACTATAAATTCAAACGCTAATAAAAACAAGCACTTATTTTGGGTTGTGAAACTTTTGTGTAAGTAAAATATCGTTATAAATCAATGACTTACGATATATATCCTACTCCCACTCGATCGTGCCCGGCGGCTTCGAGGTGATGTCATAGACAACCCGGTTAATGCCCCGCACCTCGTTGATAATCCTGTTCGCCGCCCGCCCTAGAAACGCCATGTCGAACGGGTAGAAATCCGCCGTCATCCCGTCCACCGAGGTCACAGCCCGCAGCGCGCAGACATGGTCATAGGTGCGCCCGTCGCCCATCACACCCACGGTCTTGACGGGCAAAAGCACGGCAAAAGCCTGCCAAATCTCGTTATAAAGCCCCGCTTTCCGGATTTCATCGAGGTAGATCGCGTCCGCCAGCCGCAGCATGTCGCACTTCTCTTTGCTCACCGCGCCGGGGATCCTGATCGCCAGTCCCGGCCCGGGGAACGGATGCCGCCCCACAAACACGTCCGGCAGCCCGAGTTCGCGCCCAAGCGCCCTCACCTCGTCCTTGAACAGCTCCCTGAGCGGCTCCACGAGCTTCATCTTCATCCGGTCCGGCAACCCGCCCACATTGTGGTGCGACTTGATCGTCACCGAAGGCCCACCCGTGAACGAAACGCTCTCGATCACGTCCGGATAGAGCGTTCCCTGCGCCAGAAAATCCGCCCCGCCAATGGCCGTCGCCTCGCGGTCAAACACATCGATAAACAACCGCCCAATCGTCTTGCGCTTGAGTTCCGGATCCGAAATTCCCGCAAGCTCGTTGAGAAAAATCTCTTCAGCATCAACATGAACCAGCGGAATATTATAGTGGTCTTTGAACAGCGAAACCACGGTCTTGGCCTCGTCCTGTCTGAGCAATCCATGATCGACAAACACACATGTCAGCTGGTCGCCAATCGCCTCATGGATCAAAACAGCCGCCACCGCCGAGTCGACACCGCCCGACAAACCGCAGATCACCCGCCCCGTCCCGACCTGCGCCCTGATCCGCTCAATCGCCTCCTGCCGGAACGCCTTCATCGTCCAGTCCGTCTTGCACCCGGCAATTTCCCGCACAAAATTCCGGATCAGCTTCGCCCCATCCGGCGTATGCACCACCTCCAGATGAAACTGGACGGCGTAAAACCGGCGGCTCTCATCCGCCATCGCCGCAACAGGCGCATTCTCGGACGTCGCCACCACGCTAAAACCGTCAGGAAGGGCTGTCACACGGTCGCCATGGCTCATCCACACCGGATAGCGCTCCCCGCGCCTCCAGACCCCGTCAAACAGCCTGCAATCGCCTGTCACCTCGATATCGGCCCGCCCGAATTCGCGGTGGTGCCCGCCTTCAACCGTTCCGCCAAGCTGCTTGGCCATCGTCTGCTCGCCATAGCAAATGCCCAGAACCGGAATTCCCGCCTGAAAAATCGCCTCGGGCGCAAAGGGCGCATTCACATCAAGCACCGATGCCGGCCCGCCCGAAAGGATCACCGCTTTCGGCTTCATGTCAGTAAAAGCACGCTCTGCGGACTGAAATGGCACGATTTCGCAGTAAACGCCCTCTTCCCGAACCCGCCGGGCGATGAGTTGCGTCACCTGACTGCCAAAATCGACAATCAGTACCTTATCGTGCCCCTCTGTCATTCTTGAAGTCTCGCTCTGCTTGCTTTTGAACACTCAACACGGTTTTTAGGCCGTCTTGCGGATCATGCAAATGAAAAAGCCGTCAGTATCCGTTCGAAGCGGCGTTAATAACAGCCCATTTCCCCGCGACGACACAAATCCCGAAAGCACTTCCAAACTAGCCTCCCGTGCAGCCAATTCAGGCGAAATCACCTCAAAGCCTGGGTTTCTGCCTAAAAAAGCTCCAACACTGCCGTCATTTTCCCGCGGGATGAGCGAACAGGTGATATAGGCGATCTTTCCGCCCGTTTTCACAAGACGCGCCGCCCGATCAAGCACTTTCGCCTGATCCGCGATCCTGTCATCGAGACTATTCGGCCTCACCCGCCATTTCGCATCAGGATTCCGCCGCCATGTGCCCGTTCCCGTGCACGGCGCATCCACGATCACAAGATCAACCCGACCCAGCAAATCCTCCAGCGGCTCGTCATCCTTGCCCTTTGGAGACCGCACCTGAACATTTCGTGCCCCCGCACGTGTCAAGCGGTCAAAAATCGGTGCCAGACGCCTTTTGTCGCTGTCAGTTGCAAAAATCTGCCCCCGATTGCCCATAATCGCCGCAAGTGCGAGCGTCTTGCCACCACCGCCCGCGCACAGATCAACCACCTGCATTCCCGGATCCGGCGCCGCAATCTGTACCGCGAGTTGCGAACCCTCATCTTGAATCTCGATCATTCCCTTCTGGAATGCCGGTTCCGACTGCACCGACGGCGCACGACCATCCTCTTTCGGCGGAATTCGCAACCCGACAGGAGAAAACTGCGTCGCAACAGCGCCCATATAGGCAAGCTCCGTCGCAACACTCTCAACATCCGATTTCAACAAATTGACCCGAATATCCACCGGAGCCTTCTTCGCCATCGCCTGAAGCTCGTCAACCTGCCGGTCGCCAAACGCCTCTGCGAAATCCGCATCAAGCCATTCCGGGTAATCACCCGCAATAAAGGCCGGCGCCTCGGCTAACGACGCCTTTTCGAGTGCCACGCGCTCGTTTTCTGTCAAAGCACCCGCTGCAAACTGGCCTTCCCCGCACAATGCCGCAATCGCATCCACGCTCATCCCGCGTGTCAAATGCAGCGTTCCGAGCAAAATCGCACGCGGCGTCTCAGCCCCCATAATCCACGCCGCCGATGATTTTTTCCGTAAACCGTCGTAAACAAGCGCCGAAACAGCCGCACGATCACCAGAACCGGCAAATCGGCGTGCCAACCCCCAATCCTTCAGCGCATCATTGGCAGGACGGCGGCGTTCCGTCAGATCGGAAAACACTTCAATGGCCGCAGAGAGCCTTGCAGAGGGAGTCATTTTGTCACTTTCAGCGGATTTTTGCGGGCACTGTTACGTTTCGACCATTCCAAACGCTGCCTATTGCCACATTACGTTGGATAATTCGGACTTTCACGGGTAATCGTTACATCATGCGCATGGCTCTCGCGTAAACCAGACGAAGTAATACGCACAAATTCGGCCTTTTCCCTGAATTCCGCCAATGTTGCCGCGCCCACATAGCCCATTGCAGCGCGAAGCCCGCCTGCAAGTTGATGCAGAACCGCGCCAACCGGGCCTTTGTAAGGAACTTGTCCCTCAATGCCTTCCGGCACTAATTTCAACGAATCTTTGATATCCTGCTGGAAATAGCGATCCGCCGAACCGCGTGCCATCGCACCCACCGATCCCATGCCGCGATACGCCTTGTAAGAACGCCCTTGATACAGGAACACTTCACCCGGGCTTTCGTCCGTCCCCGCCAAAAGCGAGCCTATCATCGCTGTTTCAGCGCCTGCCGCGAGTGCCTTCGCAAGATCGCCCGAAAACTTGATGCCGCCATCGGCAATCATCGGTACATCAGCCTTCATCGCCGCCGAATAGGCATCCATCACGGCCGTTAACTGCGGAACGCCAACGCCGGCCACAATCCGTGTCGTACAAATCGAACCCGGTCCGATGCCAATCTTGACCGCATCCGCTCCCGCATCGA
The DNA here is from genome assembly GCA_945883115.1 of Alsobacter soli. GTDB lineage: Bacteria > Pseudomonadota > Alphaproteobacteria > Rhizobiales > Beijerinckiaceae > CAIUPE01. The sequence goes on along the minus strand of CAMCXA010000055.1, from coordinate 9,234 downwards.
TCAAGGCCTTTGTTCCATCGGCTGTCGCGACATTGCCAGCTACAATCTGAACCGCATTGGAGAGCTTTTTGATCCGCGTTACGCTTTCGAGCACGCGTTGGGAGTGCCCGTGCGCCGTATCAACGACCACCACATCACATCCCGCTGCTATCAACGCCTCCGCACGCTCATAACCGCTATCACCAACAGTCGTCGCCGCAGCAACAAGCAAGCGCCCTTGCGCGTCCGTTGACGCATCCGGATGGGTCACCTTCTTTTCCATGTCCTTCACGGTGATCAAACCGATACAGCGATAAGCCTCATCGACAACAATCAGCTTTTCAATCCGGTACTGATGCAGCAGCTGTTTCGCTTCTTCCTGCCCGACACCCTCGCGCACCGTGATCAGTCGCTCTTTCGTCATCAATTCAGAAACTTTTTGGTCAGGATTATTGGCAAAACGAACGTCCCTGTTCGTCAAAATGCCTACTAGCTTGCCAGCTTGATCCCCCATTGCGCGCTCGACAACCGGAACTCCTGAAATTCGGTTACGCTTCATCAAATCCAGAGCATCAGCAAGCGTTTCATCAGGGTGAATTGTCAACGGATTGACGACCATTCCGCTCTCGAACTTCTTGACCGTCTTGACCTCCGTAGCCTGCTCAAGAACGGTCAAATTCCGGTGAATCACGCCGATACCGCCCGCCTGCGCCATGGCAATCGCAAGTCGGCCTTCGGTAACCGTATCCATTGCGGATGAAATAATCGGCAATTTGAGAGAAATTGAGCGCGTTAGACGTGTCTCAAGCACCACCTCACCCGGCACAACCAACGAATGGCCGGGAAGCAAAAGCACATCATCAAAGGTCAGTGCTTCGCGGATTGATCGAGATTTCACGGATGCCAACTCCTGTTTGATCGAAAAAGACAGACCGCATGACATGAGCCTGCGAGTTGACATGGGTCAGTATCATGCACGGTATGAATCGGAAAGCGAAACAGTGCTTTTGAGCAGGATAATTTTACGATTTAGATACGTGTCCGAGGCGAGCCCGAACTAGGAATCTTCGCCCTCGCGAATTTTGCCCCGAAAACCTGTCGCAACAACATAAAGCTCGGCAGAATCGGCCCGACTTGCCTTTGGTTTGAAGTGTTTGACTGACGAAAAACTCATTTTTAGGTCCGCAAGCAAAGTTCCCTCGGTGCCGCCTTGAAGTACTTTCGCAACAAAAGACCCACCCTTATCGAGTACATCAAGTGAAAATTCTGCTGCCAATTCGGCAATTCCCATAATTTTCAGATGGTCTGTCTTCTTGTGGCCTGTCGCATTGGCCGCCATATCGGACAAAACGACATCAGCACCACCACCAAGCATTTTTTTGACGAGGTCAGGCGCTTCAGGATCGAGAAAATCCACAATAGCGAATTCAACGCCGGAAATTGGGTCTATCGGAAGCAGATCAATTGCAACGACACATCCCTTTCCGTGATCCGATCCCACAGCTCGTGAAGCGATTTGGCTCCAACCACCAGGTGCTGCTCCCAAATCCACGACCCTGCCACCCGGCTTGAATATCCCGAATTTCTCATTGATCTCCTGGATTTTGAACGCCGCTCGCGAGCGAAAACCCTCTCTTTTTGCCAAAGCGACAAAAGGATCGTTCAATTGCCGTTCGAGCCAGCGTGTCTGCGACAAGGTTCTGTTGCGCCCTGTTTTGACCCGTTGCTTCAGAGAACGTCCGCCCTCGCGTCCGGATCCGGCATTCGTGGTCATGCAACCGCCGATCGCAAACGACTGTCCAGTTTGTCTTCAGCAATCATTTGCATCAAAATTCCTTCACGAAGACCTCGATCCGCTATCCGGATGCGATCCGCAGGGAACAAACTTCGAATTCCTTCAAAAATTGCGCAGCCGGCCAAAACAAGATCTGCTCGATCTTGACCAATACACGGACTAGCGACCAATTCCGAGTAATTCATCGCCAAAAGTCGATTGAGAACACGGTCAATCTCGGCCCGTTCCATCCAAATCCCGTCGACGGAACGGCGGTCATATCGCGGAAGGTTCAAATGAACACCAGCAAGCGTTGTAACCGTACCTGATGTACCCAAAAGATGAAACTTTTTAGCGTGAGCTCCCGAATTCAACGAAACTGCAAAGGGCTTCAACAGTTCTTGCACATGTTTCACAATCTCGTCGAAGGCTTCCCTCGTGAGGCTCCTTCCCCCAAAGCGCTCTGCCATATTGACGACGCCTACTGGCATCGAGACCCAATCACGAACACTATGCGAGCCTGCCGATGGCTTGGATGCTGTCTTGTCGAGATAAACCACCTCGGATGATCCGCCTCCGATATCAAAAAGGATCACCCCTTCGGCTTCCGGGTCAGCAAGCGCAACGCACCCCGCAGCGGCGAGATGCGCCTCGGTACCACGATCAATCACTTCAAGAATAAGCCCCAACTCATCATGAACGCGCTCAATGAAGACGCCCCCATTACACGCAATGCGACACGCTTCCGTTGCTATAAGTCTAGAACGAGACACGCCCCTATTTAGCATTTTTGCTTTGCACACCCTGAGCGCATCAAGCGTTCGATGAATAGCTTGCTCTGAAAGTGTTCCAGAAGACGAGACCCCTTCACCCAATCGCACAATCCGCGAGAATGCATCCAAAATTTTGAACCCGTTCTCGCTCGACCGTGCCACCAAAAGTCTGCAATTATTCGTTCCGAGATCAAGCGCGGCGTAAATCGTTTGATCAGATTCATGGGTGGCAACCGAATTTTGCAACAATGATGCCCCAAATCTAAAATTTCTGATGAGCAAGAGAGCAGTTTAACTCTATGACCATCACCTACCATACATTTTGAATTTTTGAAGAACAATCATTGTTGGCAGGATAGCACCGGATCAATCGGCACTTCGAGAACCTAGCATAAATTGAACCGACGATGCCCGCCTAAACAAGAAACCTAAACTAACCACTAAGGTTGAACATCTTGATGATTGAGATCAAGAAAAACTTGCCTGATGATTTGCATCAGATAATTTGGCACGAATGGCTTCTTAATTACAGCAGCAAACCCACCTGCGATTGCATCTTGCACATTTGAGCGCGTCGAACCATCAATAAATAGAATAAATTTTGGTAATTGTCTCTCGAAAGACGGTAAAACCGACAATGTTCTAAGAAGCTCAACGCCGTTAACAAAAGGAAGTTTATCGTCAATGATCACAATATCCGGAACACTCGATGTGCAGGATTCGATCAATGTGGCGCCGTTATCATAAAACTCGACACGACCGCTCTTGCCGTCATTGAAAAGATCGGCAATCACCCGACGATGGAACGGGGTCGGATCGGCAACAGCAATGTGAGCACTCGATAATCCGCGCAACTGATGGAAATCTCTTGTAACGACCAATTATTTCAAAACTATCGTATTTGAGTTGCTAACCGTTAAAATAAGCCCGTCGATTTTTAATCAATCAAAAACGCTAAAAATTCATACCGAGTCAGCTTTTCTTTTGATTACGCCGTCCAACCTGTCCAAATAGAGATAAATTACGGGAGTAATGTAGAGAGTCAGCAGTTGCGAGATCAAAAGCCCACCAACAATTGTCACTCCGAGTGGCTTCATGAATTCAGACCCTGCGCCAGCCCCTAACGCAATTGGGAGTGCTCCGAGAAGCGCTGCAAGCGTCGTCATCATTATCGGCCTGAACCTGACTATGGCTGCTTCACGAATAGCAGATAAGGCATCTGCCCCCTCACGGCGGCGATCAATAGCAAAATCGATCATCATGATGGCGTTCTTTTTTACCAATCCGAGCAACAGAAGAATGCCGATCACCGCGATAACTGATAGTTCCATCGACATGAAATTGAGAGCCAGCAAAGCGCCAATTCCCGCCGACGGTAGTCCAGATAAGATTGTTATGGGATGGATGAAACTTTCATAAAGAACGCCCAAAATAAGATAAATCACGAGCAAAGCCAAAAAGATCAGTGTTCCCTGTCCCTTTAAAGACTCTTGAAAAATCTGAGCAGCTCCTGAAAAATTCGAGCTAATCCGTGAACGAATATCAGCTTCACGCTCGATGGACCGGATTGCATTAATTGCAGCGCCGAGTGCTACGCCCGGTGAAAGATTGAATGAAATGGTAACCGAGGGCAACTGAGACTGTCGGGAGACCGACAAAGGCCCGACCGTTTTCGAAATTGTTGCGAAAGAGCCAATAGGGACGCTTCTTCCTTCGCTATTGCGAAGCATCAATCCGCTGACTGCATTCGGATCGGACTGAAAAACACGATCGCTCTCCAAAATCACCGCATAATCGTTTGTATCCGTATAAATCGTTGAAATTTGCCTAGAGCCAAACAAATCGAAAAGAGTACGCCGAATTTGGTCGTTGTTTATACCGAAATTTGCTGCTTTCCCGCGATCCACGTCGACCATCAGCATGGGATTTGACATTTGGGCATCGCTACTAACATCGCGTAGCTCTTTCAATGTCTGCATCTTTTTTAAAATCCTCGCGGAACTGTCAAAGAGTTCTTTTAAATCAGGAGACTGAAGGGAATATTGGTACTGCGAACGACTTTGACGTCCACCGCTCAAATTGACATTTTGAACAGACTGAAAAATTGACGAGACACCTACGACTTCCGACGTTGCCTTGCGAAGTCTTGAAATGACGGCAAAAACGTCATCTCGTTCACTGCGATCTTTTAACTGAACAAATCCAAAGCCTTGATTTGACGACCCGAACCCAACGCTTGAGGTCATATACGCAACAGCAGGATCACTCAATACGATCTCATTAATCGACTGTTGCTGAACACTCATTGCTTCAAAAGAGATATCGAGTGGGCCCTCAGTTGAAAGCCGAACCAAGCCCGTATCTTCCTGAGGAAAGAAACCCTTTGGACTATCAATGTACAATTTGACACTAAAACCAATCGACGCGACGGTTAGGAGAAGTACAAAAAAATTTTTTTCAAGAGCAAAATCGAGAGACTTACGGTAGCCTGACCTGAAACCGTCGAAAAATTCATTTATTTTTGCAACGTGACCGGTGTCGGATGTCAATGACGACTTGGCAGAGCTTTTAAGAATTAGACTGCACATCATCGGCGTTAACGTCAATGAGACAAGACCCGAGATCAAAATGGCAACCGAGATAACCATGGCAAATTCCGAAAATACCTTGCCGACCACGCCTCCCATGAAAAACACCGGAATAAATACAGCGATAAGAGAGAACGTGATCGAAACAATCGTAAATCCTATTTCCTTAGACCCTCTCAGCGCCGAATCTAGTCGATTCGTTCCATTTTCCTGATGGCGTGTGATATTCTCGAGCATGACAATCGCATCATCGACAACAAAGCCGACTGCCAAAGTCAGCGCGAGCATGGATATGATATTTAACGAAGACCCAAGCCAAACCATGACGGCGAAGGTTCCGATAAGTGAAATCGGTATAGCAAGGGCCGGGATCAGCGTCGCTCTGAACGATTTCAAAAATAGAAAGATGACGATCACGACGAGAATGATCGAGATAAGCAAGGTGAACTGGAGTTCCGATATCGAATTACGAATGGGCAATGATCGATCGCTTAACGCCTCTAACTTCATCGAGCTAGGTAATTGCTCTCTGAAACCATTAAGTTTTCCCTTGATCGTATCAACCACAGCAACTGTGTTGGCATCGGACTGCCGATAAATAGCCAAAAGAATTGAACGGTCACGATTTAACCACGACGCGACCTGATCATTCTCAACCGATTCATAAACAGTGGCGACATCCCCTAGGCGAATTGTATTATTGTTCTGTGTCCGCATCGTGAGCGACGCATAATCTTGTGCGGCCAGCATCTGATTGTTTGATGAAATCGTCAGTCTTTGCGTCTCACCCCGCAAAACCCCGGTTGCCTGATTTGAATTCGCGGCAGAGACAGTCTCTCGAATGTTTTCGAATGAAATACCTCTGGCGATAACCGCGTCAGGTCTGGCGAGTATACGAATGGCAAACTTCTGAGCACCAAATATTTGAACTTGAGCCACTCCAGCGATTTGGGATATTCTCTGTTGAACAACAGTCTCAGCAAATTCGGTGATCTTTGAAAGTGACAAATTCGAACCGGTCAAAGCAAGAAATAAGATCGGCTGATCCGATGGGTTCACTTTTCTAAAACTTGGCGGACTGGATATCTCCTCAGGTAGTCTCCTCAATGCTGAACTAATTCCAGCCTGAACATCCAGAGCGGCTTCATCAATATTGTGATCAAGATCAAACTGAAGTGTTATGGATGTAGAGCCTTGGCCTGACACAGAAGTCATCGACGAAACGCCCGAAATTGAAGAAAACTGCCGCTCAAGTATCGCCGCAACTGAAGACGACATGACTTCGGGACTAGCGCCCGGAAGATTGGCTGACACGTTGATTGTAGGAAAGTCGACGCTCGGCAAAGCAGCAATCGGGAGTTTAAAAAATGAAAATACGCCCAAAATACTCAGTGCGAAAACCATTAAGGTCGTCATGACCGGACGTCGGATGCAAAGTTCGGAGATAGACATCAATCCTGATCACTCTGCTTTGCTACGGTTTTAATCCGGGCACCGTCAGATAATTGATTTTGTCCTTGCAGCACAACTTCATCATCGAGCCCTAGACCGGAGCTAATGATGGCTAATTGATCAAAACTTCTTGATACAGAGACGGCTCGGATACGAGCAACGCCATCAACGACGATATATGCAAAACTGCCGCTCTGCCCAGTTTGAACAGCCTCGCGCGGCACCGTTAGCTGGCCCTTCTCAACCCGGAAAGCAATGATCCCATCACAGATCAACCCAGGCCACAAACCCTCGTCTGAATTATCGAATCTTGCTTTTGCGTTGATGGTGCCCGAGGCGCTATCAACCACATTATCAATTGAAACAAACTCACCCAAATAAACCTTTGAGGTTCCCTGAGGATTGACACTAACTTTGGAAGATCCGGATCGGATCGACTCTCTAAGTTCGCCGATCCAGCTTTGAGCCAAATCGAAAGACACATCTATTGGATTTACTTGATTGATCAAAACGAAAGGAGGACTGTTATCGCTCGTCTTGGCAAGACTGCCTGGCTTCAGTGAAACGTTTCCAATACGACCACTAATCGGGGCTCTGATAATATGGAAACTTTGAGTAACTCTCAAATCATCAAGCGCTGCCTTATCCGATTCAATTTGTGCCGAAAGAGTTGCGAGCTGCGTTCTACTATTCTCCAAAGTCACTTTGGATGAGAATTCACTCGCAGATAGGGTCTCACTTCGCTTAACGTCCCGCTCCGCTTGATCAAAAAGCGCTCTTGACCGCGCTATATTGGCTTCAGCTTGCCGAATACGAGCCTCAATACTCCTCGAGTCCAGTCGAGCAAGTTGATCACCGAGATTAACAAGAGCGCCATCTGAAACAAATACTTGTTCCACTTGACCTTCAACGCGCGGGCGAACCGCGACACTAGCAATCGGTTGTACACGACCAATTAGTCGCAATTGTATTGGTGTATCAGCGAGCTTGGGTCGCCCGACAATAACCGAGATTAAGCGAGGGCCAACTTTCTCAACACCGTTACCATGCACAGAAGCTTGTTGATTCTTTGTGGTAAACACCGAAAGATTGATAAACAACAACCACGTGGAGACCGCGAGAATAAAAAAAATGAGTAAGAAATATTTCTTTGCACGGGTCATTTAGGCCGATCTATCTCGAAAAACCATCAAGTTTTAACAGGCGTCAGGTTATCGCAGTATGCTTCCCTTGTCATTTACAAAACTGTTCGCTATGAAGCTTTAGTTCTAATCGATAGCGATATGGCCTATTGGTCTATTTCTTCGTTGGGGGATAGTTCAACGGTAGAACAGCGGACTCTGACTCCGTTAATCTTGGTTCGAATCCAGGTCCCCCAGCCACTGAGTTTCAAGACAATCACCGAAAATCCGTTTTTTTATTAGTCGTTTTCTTTTTTGAATTTAAGCTGAAGCCTTTAGCTATTTTGAAGCAATCTTGCAGCCGAGTTTTCATCGGTTATGAAAACGGTGGGCCTGAGCAACTTTATACCACCCAACAAGGAAGCGTCTTTTTCTCTTCCGCCGGACGCTAAAATTCGAATAGGAACCCTCAAAATTGTTTCGATTGGTATCGACATAACACGCCGATTTACTTCATGATCAAGTAGTTGGCCTTTATCATTAAAAAAATTACACAACACGTCACCTACTGCTCCCGCTTCAATTAGTGAAACCCGTTCGGTTTCTGTAAGCAGATGATATTTAAAAGTCGTCGCAGTTTGTGTAATCGGAGCGACCGATAAAAGACACGCGTCCATTTTCGAAGCCTTAGCAAAAACCTCGTCCAATCCGCAACGCTCAATAAGAGCTGTCTTGGTTTCAGAACTATCGACAAAAGCGGGTGCTGTTAATAGATAACTTTCTGCTCCCAATAAATTTGAAAATTGCCAAGCAAATTCAGCAGGATTGACTTCCCGAGCCTTTGTTATGCCGCCGACAAGCGAAATAACCTCAAGGTCCGAAACATTTTGTTGAACCATATTTGAAAGAGAGTGATGAAGTGTCCGCCCCCAACCTACACCAAGCGTCATAGAGGGCCGAACAAGCTTTGAAACACAATCACCTAAAGCAGCGCCGATTACGACAGTAGCATCGCCTTGTGCGTCGGATGATGGAACTACAATGACCTCTTGGATGTCGAATTTTTTCTCCAACTCTTTGCCCAGTTGAAAACACTCGCTTAATTGCCCAACAATGTTAATTCTGACCTCATTTCGGTTGCGGGCATCTGACAAAAGTCGAACGACCGTCACTCGGCCTACACCCAGTCGATCGGCAATTTGGCTTTGTGTGAGCCCCTCGATATGATACATCCAAGCTGCTCTTAACCGCATGCTCTGCCGGCTCGTTGATGTGTCGTTGTTTCCAATTGTTGTCATTTTGATCGCGGCCTCAACGCAACAAATTCGCGTCCTCCAATTACCTACCAATAGAGGCAAATTAGGACAAAATTATATTTAAACCAGCATTGCCAGTGGATTTTCGATCAGCTTTTTGAAGGTCTGGATCAGTTCGGCGCCGAGTGCACCATCAACCGCACGGTGATCGGTTGAAAGCGTCACTGTCATCACGGTGGCAATGGCCAATTGGCCGCCTTTCACAACGGCCCGTTGCTCGCCCGCACCAAC
>CAMCXA010000054.1 GCA_945883115.1 Alsobacter soli | reverse complement strand
TTCGGTGTCGGCAAGGTCAGCCCGAAGACCGGCATCGCCCTGCAGAACCGCGGCGCCTGCTTCCGCATTGAGCCCGGCCACCCGAACAGCGTCGGCCCGCGCAAGCGTCCGCTCCACACGATCATCCCTGCCATGGTCCTGAAGGACGGCGCGCCATGGCTCTCTTATGGCGTGATGGGCGGTGCCTATCAACCGGTCGGTCAGGCCCATGTCCTCCAGAACCTTCTCGACTACGGCATGAACATTCAGGAAGCCTTCGACGCACCCCGCGGATTCCGGCGTCTGGATGCGTTCGAGGGAGAGCGCGGGATCAGCGAATCGGTCATGTCGGACCTCGCCATGCGTGGCCATCCCGTCACACGTCCAACATTACCACTAGGAGGTGGACAAGGAATAGGCTTTGTTCCAGATCCGTTCCATTTCTTTACCGCATCAGACCCACGGAAAGACGGGGTAGCACTGGCATACTAACTGGACATGCCGGGGTTAGTCGCAGTCCTTCAGATCACGCTGCCAGCACTCGGTTGCCATCTGCTCGGCCGCCGCAATCTCGTCAGGGCGGAGTAACGAACCGACAATCTGCCGCGCCGCCGCACTGTCCCGCGCCGCAGAGACTCTATAATTATCATTATTTGTCAATGTATTAGCGGAAATATTGAACCACATATGCGCCCGCGCCAGATCCTGCTTGACGCCAAATCCGTTGCGATACAGCTCGCCCAATTCGAACTGCGCCCGCGGTTCAAACTGCCGCGCTGCAAGCCGGAACCACGCCGCCGCCGTCACAAAATCCTGAGATAAAACAAAGCCTTGGCGGTAATACTGTCCAAGTATCGTCTGCGCCAACGCATCCCCCGCCTCGGCCGCCTTCCGGTACCACCCGATCCCCGCCTCATTATCCCGTTTGGGGGAATTTGGGTCCAAAAACAGCCCCGCCAGCGTCATTTGAGCCCGAATATGCCCCTTTTCACCCGCTTTTGACAGCCAAGTGACCGCCTGGTCGACATCCTGCAGCACGCCATTGCCCTGCAGATACAACATCCCCACAACAAACTGCGCCTCACCCTGCCCGCGCACCGCCAGCGGCACCATGATGCGCAACGCGCCCGACCCGTCACCCCGCATCAGAGCCGCATTGGCATCCTCATAGGGCCCTGCAGTCGCAGTCTGATAACAACCTAAAAAAAACAATAAAATCAATAATTTATGAACAATATTTGGCATAATTTATGGCGCAGCTTTCTTTCCGTCGGCGTCATATTGCTTCAAAAACGCCACAAGATTGAGGATATCAGCCTCATTCGGAATACCAACAAAAATCATCTTTGTTCCCGGTATTTTTGCCCTTGGATTCTTGAGATATTCAGTCAAAGTCACTTCATCCCATGTAATTCCGGAATTCTTGTTAGCATCTGAATACGCATATCCTTCAATACTACCTGCCTTACGACCAACAATACCATTCAAAGGCGGCCCAACAAGGTTTCTGGCACCCTCGCCTATTTGATGACAGGCTCGACATTTGTTAAAAACCTTCTCCCCGAGCGCTGCGTCCTGTGCCAATACTGGAAACTGCATCATCCCGCTTATCAGGACTGCCACCCAAACCGCCAATCGACCCATGAACCAACCTCCTTCAAACAATGTCCAGATATGCTACCATAGATTTCAAGAGGCTAGTTGCTCTTTTGGCCCTATGATAACCGCGAACTTATTGGTAAAGTTGCCAAAATATCGACTTTGCTAAATTGGAGCAAAATAATGGGAATCGCCTTTCCTATCCCGGATAATGCCATTATTTTGCGTCGGGAAGCCATTATTTCCGGGCTTTCGGCCCTGATTCCGCCAGAATCATTGATTACAAGCGAAGACGAACGCCGCGCGTTCGAGACCGATGCACTAACGTCATATCGCCGCATGCCACTCGCCGTCGTCCTCCCGACAACCACCGAGGAAGTCGCGGCAATCCTCGCCTTTTGCAACGAAAACGGCGTAAAAGTCGTCCCCAGAGGAGCCGGAACATCGCTTGCGGGCGGCGCAATCCCGCAAGAAGACGCAATTGTCCTCGGCGTCGGCAAAATGAACAAGGTTCTTGATATCAATTTCGGCGACCGCACCATGCGTGTCCAATCCGGCATCACAAACCTCGCAATCTCGGCAGAAGTGGCCCATAAAGGCTTTTTCTACGCGCCAGACCCCTCTTCCCAACTCGCCTGCACCATTGCGGGCAACATCGCCATGAATTCCGGCGGCGCCCACTGCCTGCGCTATGGCGTCACAACCAATAATATTCTGGGCGTTCGGATGGTATTGATTGACGGAACAGTCGTCGATATAGGCTCGGACGCAATGGATGCCCAAGGCCTTGATTTACTTGGATTAATCATCGGCTCGGAAGGGCAATTAGGCGTTGTGACCGAAGCAATTGTCCGCATTTTGCCGATGGCCGAGGGAGCCCGCCCGGTGCTGTTCGGGTTCGAGACAAGCGAAGAAGCCGGCGCATGCGTCGCCGCCATTATCGGAGCCGGCATCATCCCCGTCGCCATGGAATTTATGGACAAACCCGCCATCGAAATTTGCGAAGCCTTTGCCCATGCCGGCTATCCGCTTGATGCTGGAGCGTTACTGATCATCGAAGTCGAAGGTTCAGACGCCGAAATGGATGCAATGCTCAAGAAAATCGTCACAATCGCCAAAAAACACGGCGTAAAGACGGTTAAAGAGAGTAAATCCGCAACGGAGACAGCGGCGATCTGGAAAGGCCGCAAATCAGCCTTCGGCGCAACCGGCCGCATTGCAGATTACATCTGCATGGATGGGACAATCCCAACCGGCCAACTCCCCTATGTCCTTCGCAGGATTGATGAAATTGTCAAAAGCTACGGCCTGCGAGTCGCCAATGTCTTCCATGCCGGAGACGGAAATTTACATCCGTTGATCCTCTATAATTGCAACGACCCCGAAGAGGCTAACAAGGCCGAAGAGGCCGGAAACGACATCCTGAAACTCTGCGTTGAAGTGGGTGGCTGCCTCACCGGAGAACATGGCGTCGGCATAGAAAAGCGCGACCTCATGCGCCATCAGTTCACCGACATTGATTTGGGCCAGCAAATGCGCGTCAGGGCGGTTTTTGATCCGAAATGGCTGCTAAATCCCGCAAAAGTGTTCCCGCTTGATGGACGGATAAGCCCCTGATGTCAGCGCCGTCGCTTTTTGCAGAACAGGAACTCATCGACAGTGTCCATGCTGCCCTTAAGGCAGCTACGCCTTTGTCGATTATTGGCTCCGGCACAAAATCACAGATCGGCCGCCCCGCTCAATCGGATAAAACCCTGTCAACTTCAGCATTAACAGGCATAACATTACACGAACCGGCTGAAATGGTCATTGCGGCACGTTCCGGAACACCACTGGCGGAAGTTGAGCGTCGCTTGGCAGATAAGAAACAAATGCTGCCCTTTGAACCGATGGATTACCGCCCGCTCCTTGGCTCGGCCGGTGAACCCACAATCGGCGGCGTCGTTGCAGCAAATCTGTCCGGTCCACGCAGGATTATGGCAGGTGCCTGCCGTGACAGCCTGATCGGCGTCAGATTGGTCAACGGTAAGGGCGAGTTGGTCAAATCCGGAGGACGCGTCATGAAAAACGTAACCGGACTTGATCTCGTCAAGTTGGTTTGTGGATCTTGGGGCACGCTTGGCGTCCTGACGGAAGTCACTTTTAAGGTCCTCCCGAAACCGCAACGATCCGCGACGCTGGTTCTGCATGGCCTTGACGATGCAAATGCCATTGCAGCCCTTTCTGCAGGGCTAGGATCGCCGTTTGAAGTCAGTGGGGCTGCTCACCTGCCAAATGGTGTCGAACGCGTCTCAGCGACGCTCCTACGCCTCGAGGGATTTGACGAGCAGATCACCTACCGCCTCGACGCTCTCAAAAAGCAGCTTCATCGATTTGCAGCAGCTGATTATGTCGAAGGTGCGCGATCAGCGGCGCTTTGGCGCTCCGTGCGCGACGCCACTTTTTTGGTCGAGCCCCGCGAAAATGCGGTGTGGCGAATATCAATAGCGCCCTCAAAAGCAGCAAAAATCATCGCTGAAATCAAGAAATCACTCACAATTCGTCACTTTTACGATTGGGGTGGTGGTTTAATCTGGCTTTCCTTGCCCGCAACGGGCGATGCTGGCGCCGCCGCCATTCGATCTGCACTCTTCGGAACAGGCGGATATGCAACACTTGTCCGGGGACCTGCGGATATTCGCGCGGCAATCGATGTCTTTGAGCCGCTGTCACCAGCTCTGCGGGTGCTGACCGCAGGAATCAAACAAAGCTTCGACCCGGATGGATTATTCAATCCGGGTCGGATGATAGCGGGAATATAGGCGGGCACAACGGATGCAGACGAACTTTACTCCCGAAGCACTTGAAAACCCGGCGATGCAGGCATCGGAAAAAATCCTGCGTACCTGTGTGCATTGCGGCTTTTGCACTGCCACTTGCCCTACCTATCTTCTTTTGGGCGACGAACTCGATAGTCCACGCGGACGGATCTATCTGATCAAGGATATGCTCGAAAACAATCGTCCAGCGACGCCTCAGGTGGTCAAACATGTCGACCGGTGTCTCTCGTGTTTGTCCTGCATGACAACATGCCCGTCGGGCGTAAATTACATGCATCTCGTCGATCATGCCCGCTCACATATTGAGAAAACGCATCGTCGTTCCTTCTCGGACAGGGTTTTCCGCGGAATTTTGGCTGCTGTTTTGCCGTATCCGAACCGATTTCGTGTTGCTCTGCTTGGTGCTGCCATCGCAAAAGTCTTTACACCAGTCCTGCGTCATTTGCCGGGAATTGGTGCGCGGATAGAGGCAATGCTGTCGCTTGCACCACGCATGATCGGTGGACGCTCTCCCTTGGAGCGGCCTCAAATCGTGTCAAGTGAAGGGCCACGCCGTGCGCGGGTTGCTTTACTAACGGGGTGCGCCCAGCCTGTTTTAAACCCGGGAATCAACGAAGCGACGGTCCGCCTGCTCAACCGAATGAGTGTCGAGATTGTTATTCCAAAGGATGAAGGCTGTTGCGGTGCGCTTGTCCACCACATGGGACACGAGGCTGAAAGCCATTCATTTGCAAAGAAAAACATCGCGGCATGGATTTCTGAAAGTGAAGGCGAAGGGTTGGATGCCATCATCATCACTGCATCAGGATGCGGCACAACGATCAAGGATTACGACTTTATGTTCCGCAATGATCCTGAATGGGCCGAAAAAGCCGCAAAAGTGTCGATGTTGGCAAAAGATATCACTGAGTTTCTCGCAACACACGAATTGCCGGCAACTACACGAGCAACTAACCATACAGTCGCATACCACTCCGCCTGTTCAATGCAGCATGGCCAGCAGATTCGCGATGAGCCCAAAAAACTGCTGAAATCAGTTGGATTCAACGTCAAAGATGTCCCGGAAGGCCATATCTGCTGCGGGTCAGCCGGCACATATAATATTCTTCAGCCCGAGATTGCGGGTAAATTGAGAAGTCGAAAAGTGGCCAATATTCAAAAAATTGTACCAGAAATCATCGCTACTGGTAATCTTGGCTGTATGACCCAAATCGGTAAGGGGTTATCTGACACAAATGATTCCACGCCGATCGTCCACACCGTCGAATTGCTTGATTGGATAACTGGCGGACCAACTCCGAAAGCGATTGAAAAGGCCGGACTCAAGGCTGATATAGCGATAAATACGCTGGCAGCGGAATAGAGGTTTAACGTGACGGGCAGGAAACTCGACCGTCAAGCCGCCTTCTCGGGCACAAAGCCAATTCCTGATCATCTGCTATTGAATGTGCCTCGCCTGACCAACTGGCTCACGCAAAACGTTGAGGGTTTTTCTGGAAAAATCAGCGTTACCCAATTCAAGGGCGGCCAGTCAAACCCGACTTATCTCATTGAAGCGGATGATAAATCATACGTTTTGCGTCGCAAGCCACCAGGAAATCTCCTACCTGCCGCACATGCCGTCGACCGCGAGTTTCGAGTTCAACAGGCCCTCTGGCGTGAGGGGTTTCCCATCGCCAAACCCTTCGCCTACTGCGCTGATATGGCGGTGGTCGGAACACCATTCTATGTCATGGAACATATTCAAGGGCGTATATTCTGGGAGCCTCATATCCCAGATGTCGCGCGCCCTGATCGCATAGCGATTTTCGACGCAATGAACAAAACAATCGCACAACTCCATCTCTTTGACCCGGCAAATCTTGGTATTTCTGATTTCGGCCGCCCCGAGAACTACCTGGCACGGCAAATCAAACGATGGAGTGGGGCATATCGAGCGAGTGAAACCCGCGATATCGCTGATATGGAACGCCTAATGGCGTGGCTTCCTGAAAATTTACCCGAAAGTGATCGAACCTCCATCGTTCATGGTGATTTTAGGCTCGATAACCTGATCATTGCCCCAAATTCACAGGATATTCTTGCTGTCCTCGACTGGGAGTTATCAACACTCGGCGATCCAATTGCCGATTTTGTTTATCATCTCATGACGTGGTTGATGCCTCGTTCGGAACTTGGCAGCGGAACGGGAAGCTTGCTTGGCCTCAATCTAGCGGAACTTGGCATTCCAAAACTGGAAACCTACGCCGAAGCCTATGCCGCACGGACAGGACTTAAGGAATTACCTAATCTGGATGTCTATCTGGCTTATAATTTCTTTCGTCTTGCCGCTATTTTGCAAGGAATCGCAGGACGCTTGCGCGACGGTACCGCTACAAATGACAATGCAGCAATGATGGGTACTCAGGTCGAACCGCTTGCACGCGTCGCCTGGTCACATGCCCAGAAGGCAAAAAATCTTTAGCGGTAAAGCAGAGCCTAGCGCTTTTTGACAAAAAACTGCCGCAAGAGTTCACTCGATTCGCTTTCGCTAAACCCTCCATATGTCTCTGGCGCGTGATGACACGTTGGCGAGGCAAAAAATCGGGTGCCGTGATCGACAGCGCCTCCTTTAGGATCGCTCGCACCGAAGTAAAGTCGTCTGACCCGTGCAAATGAAATCGCGCCCGCACACATAGCGCATGGTTCTAGTGTGACGTACAAATCGCAATCCGCCAGCCGCTCCGTTCCCAAAGCGCGTGCGGCATCCCGAATTGCAAGTATTTCTGCATGAGCCGTGGGATCATGAAGTTCAACGGTTCGGTTCCCCGCGGAGGAGATCATCGCTCCGTTACGAACGATCACGGCACCAACGGGCACTTCACCGCGAAATTCTGCACTACGGGCCTCCTTAAGTGCTAGCTCCATGAAGGTGTTCGACATCAGGTGCCTTTCGAAATCGTGCTTTTTTTCCAATTGATGTCCCGAATGCTCGCATGACAAACACTATTCTGTTATCAGCACCTCATGAACGACAACAGAAAAAATCGAAATGGTGGCTCAAGTCGCCCAACCCGCTCACCCGGCACTGGCGGAAGCCGACCGTTTGGCAGTGAAAAAGCGCGCCCAAATAGTCCGTCGGGACCACGCAAACCTTGGCAAAAGAGAGATGGCGGTGACGCTTCTGCATCACCACGCCCTCCTCGCACCGCGGAGGGGCGCACACGCTCGTCCGAGAGAAATGAGGACCAATCGCCTTTCAAACCCCGCAAAGAGCGATCCGAGTCTTCAAATAAGCCATGGCAAAAACGCGAGAGCGGACCTGCTTCCTCTACCTCCCGGCCTGAAAGAAAAAATACGGATCGGCCAAGTCGTAGTGATACAGGGGAGGCGCGCTCGTTCCGTCCTCGTACCAGCACCCAGGATAGTCAACGCAAGCCTTGGCAAAAACGAGAAGAGGGAAATTCAGAAGCAGCGACGAGAGCGCCTTGGTCACGCGAACAAAATGTCGCGCGAGTTGAAACATCTGAGCAGCGAGCACCTCGCCCTTTTCGGGATCGTGATAGTTCCTCATCACGCCCACGCTCAGAGCGCTCTGAGGCACCACGTAAGCCTTGGCAAAAGCGTGAGGGCGGGTCGGCCAGCCGCGATGCACGTGTTGCAACTGGGGAAGGTGAAAGAAATTTCGAGAGACGAACAGATCGTAGTCGGCAGGCCTTGAGTGCCCCTCGCCCTCAAGGCGCAGAACCGCGAATCGACGGCCCGGAAAGAATAGCCAAAGTGATGGCGCGCGCTGGCCTCTGTTCTAGGCGGGACGCAGAAGCTTGGATTCTGGACGGTCGCGTAAGTGTGAACGGCTTAGTGATTGACTCTCCAGCACTGGATGTCAGCCTGTCGGACAGCGTTGAGGTTGACGATAAGCCGTTGCCGCTCCGGGAGCGTACGCGTCTATTCTTATTCCACAAGCCACGCGGAGTTGTAACGACGTATCGTGATCCGGAGGGTCGACCTACCGTCTTTTCAGTTCTTCCAAAAAATCTCCCCCGACTTATTGCCGTCGGTCGCCTTGATATCAATACTGAGGGCCTGCTTCTCCTGACCAACGATGGCGGATTGGCGCGGGTTATCTCGCTACCTGACACGGGCTGGCTGCGTCGTTATCGTGTTCGGTGCTACGGAGAAATCTCGCAGGCCGTTCTCGACACACTTCGCGAAGGTATCACGGTCGATGACATGCATTATGGTCCGATTGAAGCGACAATTGATCGTGAAAAGGGCGATAATGTTTGGCTGACTCTCGGGCTGCGCGAAGGTAAAAATCGTGAGGTCAAGCGTGTCCTTGAACATCTCGGCCTTCAGGTCAACCGACTTATTCGCCTTTCCTTCGGACCGTTCCAACTGAACGAACTCGATGTTGGGGCTGTTGAAGAAGTAAGAACCTCCGTTCTGGCCGATCAACTTGGTCCCACCTTGATTGCTGAAGGTCATGTTGATCTGAATGCGCCCGTCTTTATTCACGAAGAGTCGCAACCCGAAGAGGCACGCCCTGCCGGACGTGATAGAGACAGGACATCAGACCGAAAACGGGGGCGGGATGGCGACGAAAAACTGGCTCTACGCAATACTCGAGACCGCCCAGAACGACCCGCTTTCAACGGTCAAGAAACTGAACCACGTGCCATGGAACGGCGTCGACATCCGACAGAACCACTCCGTAGCGTTTGGCGGTCAGGCGAAGACGGTGACAATTTGAACCGTAAGCAAGGAAAAAGTGCTCGCCGAGGAACGGATCTGAAGGCTTCAAGGCTTGAAAAAGGCCAACAACCCCG
Organism: Alsobacter soli; assembly: GCA_945883115.1. Taxonomy (GTDB): domain Bacteria; phylum Pseudomonadota; class Alphaproteobacteria; order Rhizobiales; family Beijerinckiaceae; genus CAIUPE01. Next base: position 6,926 of record CAMCXA010000054.1, on the reverse strand, counting down.
AATTCGATCCGGCACCGTAACAAGCCGGACAGGGCGGACAGTGAGCGTCGAGCGGCTTGAAAAGCCAAAACAGAATTATATTCTGCCGGAAAGAACTGGCGAACGAAACGCTCGTCCGCAGCGTCGTGAAGAACTAGGGGATATGCCATCCCGTCCACCACGTGAAACCAGAGGCGAAAAAACTCCGTCACGTGTGCCACGACGTGCTCATGATCGGTCAGCACCAAGAGAAGGTTTTTCGCCGCGAGATCGTTCGCAAAAAGATGGAAATAGTGAAGGAAGAGGAACCTTTCCTCGTACCGGACGATCAGGTGGAGGTAAGCCGCCTGGACGTTCGGACGGCAACAAACGTCCGCCTCGTAATCCTGGTCCATCTCGGCAGCGCTAAGAGACTGATATGCGGATCATAGCCGGTCGTTTCAAAGGGCGTAGCCTCCGGTCTCCGGCATCAGGGAACATCCGGCCGACTTCAGACCGTTTGAGGGAAAGCCTGTTCAATGTATTGATGCACGCGTATTCAGACCCTGTTGATGGTGCCCGAATTCTTGACCTATTTGCAGGCACAGGTGCCTTGGGTCTAGAGGGACTCTCACGTGGGGCAAAATTTGCTTGCTTTGTCGAAGATGCGGCAGAAGCACGTGGCTTGATCAAGGAAAATATTGAGACTCTTGGCGTTGCGGGGCAAAGCAAAGTTTTTCGGCGGGATGCAACGCGGATGGGCAGCGTCCATCCCAATGAGCCATTTTCGCTTATCTTTTGCGACCCGCCTTATGGCAAAAATCTCGCTCCAGAAGCACTTTCAAGTACACTCGCAGGTGGTTGGGTTACGAATAATGCCTTGTTTGTTGTCGAGGAGCGAGCAGATGTATCAGTAGAACTGCCTGCTGGCTTAGTGATGCTCGAGCAAAGGAACTATGGCGATACACAAATCATTTTTGCGAGATTTAAGGGGTAAAAGGTTCTATATCACTACCTCTATTCTCCAAATCGCGCAAGAATCCGCTCGCCTAGGTACTCTCGGACTTCGCGATAGGCAGCCAACTTCTGCTCGCGCGAGCCCTGATTTTCGGACGGATCGAGTGTTGGCCAGTATTCGACATCCACGGCAAGCGTTCGGGTTAATTCAAGAGCTTGGTGATGGGCCTCGGGACTCAATGTGATGATGAGATCAAAATTAAATCCTTCCCAGTCAGCAAGCTCTTCGATTGTCTGCGACTGATAACCGGCGATCGAAATACTCACTTCGTCAAGAACTGTAACTGTAAATGGATCTAGGTAACCTTTTCGAACGCCTGCTGATTTTACGTAAAGTGACTTCTCAAAATAATGTCGAGTCAAAGCTTCGGCCATAGGCGAGCGGATCGCATTCATGGCGCATAAAAAGAGTACTGCACTTACTTTTTTATGGCCATTCTGACGCAGCACTGATCAACCCTTCCAGCGCAAGGCGCTCACAAGAGTAAAAAGCCGCCGCGCCGTATCAAAATCGACGGCCAATTTTCCCTCCAGCCGCGCCATCAACAGCTCTGCTGCTTCATTATGCAACCCGCGTCGCCCCATATCGATTGCCTCAATCTGTGAAAGACTCGCTGAACGGATTGCCTGATAATAGCTCTCGCAGATCAGGAAATAGTCCTTAACTATCTGGCGAAACGGAGTAAGGGAGAGAACATGTGTGACAATACCGAAGCCTGAAACATCTCGCACATCAAGCACGAGCCTATTTGAAGCAAGACTAATATGAAGGGTGTAGAGTTCCAAACTATGACCCGGTACAGCAAAAAAATTTGCTTCTACTAGATCATAAATTGCGATTGTCCGTTCATGCTCCTGCTCAGGTGTTCCCCGACCAATCGATGCTTGATCAAGAGTAACAGATGCCAAGCGACTGCTCGCATTAGAACGAGTTAACGACATGCCCTCGGCCTATCCAGTAACAGCGGAAAAATCAGCCATTGCCACTTCGAGGCATTCAACTGATAGGCGAATGGCAGCATCACCGTCAAACAACAAGACAACCTCACCAGCAGGGGAGGCAGTAGAAATAAATGTTATGCCCAACAGCTTCAATGCAATCTTCGAGTCACGTGGCGGCAAATTGCTTACTCTAACACGTATCACGCGCTCAAAATGTACACCGGTCATGTATTGATCGCCAGATAAAGGACGATCACAAGCAAACACAAAGCGTTGGGTCGAGCCAAGATAAGTCATGTCAGAAACGAGAACCATTGCATCCTGCAGATGAGCAGAGATAACGATGAGATCGTCTTGGTCGAACGCGGCCAATTTCATCAGTTCAACTGCTTTCTAGGTACTCGGTCTAATTGCTACGTTCCTGTGTAACGATGCACACGGGTTTTCTGAGACGCAACAAAAATCACCGTTCTCCACTTAACCTTTCAATATCTGCACCACATCGGAATAACTTTTTCTCAAGCGCTTCAAAACCACGGTCAAGATGATAAACTCGGTTAACCAGTGTTTCACCTTCCGCTGCCAACGCAGCGATCACAAGAGAGACAGACGCCCTCAAATCGGTTGCCATGACTGGCGCACCCGTGAGCCGAGTTCGGCCCTCGACATAGGCTACGTCGCCATCCAACCGGATTTTTGCTCCCAGTCTCGCTAATTCCTGAACATGCATGAAACGGTTCTCAAATATCGTTTCATGAATACGCGAATTACCATCTGCTCGTGTCATGAGCGCCATGAACTGTGCCTGCAAGTCCGTCGGAAAGCCCGGAAAGGGCTGTGTCTCGATATCAACAGGCATAAGACCGTTACCGTTCCGTCTAATTCGGATCCCCAAATCGGACGTCAGGACTTCGACACCAGCTTGTTGCAAGACGCCCAACGCCGACTGTAGCAAATCTGATCGCGCTCCTCCCAGCATCACATCGCCACCGGTCATCGCGACGGCCATGGCATAGGTTCCTGTCTCAATTCTATCAGGTAAAACATGGTGATGTGCGCCACCTAACCGAGAAACACCCTCAATAACGATACGTGATGTTCCTATGCCTTCAATACGTGCTCCCATCTTTATCAAGCACTCTGCAAGGTCGGCCACTTCAGGCTCTCTTGCCGCATTATGGATCTCGGTTGTGCCGTGAGCAAGCGAAGCTGCCATCAACGCGACATGTGTGCCGCCGACCGTAACTTTGGGAAAATCGATTAACCCGCCGCGAAGTCCTTTTGGAGCCTTCGCAATGACATACCCGGAATCGATCTCGATTGATGCGCCTAGTTTTTCAAGAGCCATCAACAACAAATCAACCGGACGGGTTCCAATAGCGCACCCGCCGGGCAAAGAAACACGTGCTTCACCCATCCGAGCCAAAAGCGGAGCAACTACCCAAAAACTGGCCCGCATTCTCGAAACAAGTTCATACGGTGCTGTGGTATCGACAATGTCCCGAGCGGATAATGTAATGGTTTCACCACTTTCATCCGATTGACCGATCCTTTTCCCGCTTATGGCAGCATCAACACCATGATTTCCAAGTATGCGCATCAACAATCGCACATCGGAAAGACGTGGTACGTTGTGCAGTGTCATAGTTTCGCTCGTCAAAAGACTTGCGATCATGAGTGGCAAGGCAGCATTCTTCGCCCCAGAGATTGGGATGAACCCCTCAAGCCTTCGGCCGCCACTAATGCGAATCCGATCCATAAAATACTCCTGATCGCCAGTGAAAGGCGCTGACTTCTCTTATTTGTTGGTCGCTTTACAATTTAAATAATAGAGCACCGCAACTTAATTTGATCTTTGGGACTTTGATAAGTGGGTATTTCGGAGTCTGATGGCGCAATAAAATCATTCTTTCCCACTTTTGCGCGACGCTGCACCTTTCGCTTCTTAAGATTATCCCGAAGTGCTTCAGCCAATCGTTCAATTCGCTTTTTGTCATTTTCCACAAGCTGGCTCCCATCTGAGGCCGTAATATTGCAGGATTAGGGTGTAGCCCAAACGAACACAAGTCAAAATAGCTTCTTTAGCAAATTTGTTAAAAGTTTTGACGCCCCATACTAAGCTTCCTAACGAGCGATAAAATTCTCGTTTCCAAAATTGGATAGAGACGACTTGCACGCAACCCGCCCGTGTGGCAGTGTCCCGCGCGATTTGAAGTGGCTGTTTATCACAGACTGTTTTTTGAAATGCCGCAGTAGCTCAGTGGTAGAGCACACCATTGGTAATGGTGAGGTCGGGAGTTCAATCCTCCCCTGCGGCACCAGTAAACTGAGTCAACATCAAAGTATTAATACTTCAACCTTATCTATGTCAGGCCCTAGATTTCTAATGTCGAGACACGCTTAATTTCTGGAAATTATCGCTTAAGAACATGATTGTGAGCCCTTAGCGCGTTTGAGCAAAATCATATTTTTATCCAGCGTCCGCCTTTTGACGATGATGCGACGGCCGCTTCAATGAAAGCCAATCCCTTCACGCCGTCATCGACCGTCGGGAAGGTTACAGCAGCATCCGGCTTTTTGCCCGCGCGCGCAGCGTGAATGGCATGCGCAATCTCTGAGTATATATTGGCAAACCCTTCGAGATAGCCTTCGGGATGGCCCGGAGGAATGCGTGTCATCCGGCCCGCTTCCGCGCCGGCGCCAGCGCCACCCCGTGTGATCGTCTGCGTCGGCTTCCCGAGTGGCGACCACTGGAGATAATTCGGATTTTCCTGCGACCAAGCGAGCCCGCCCTTCGTGCCGTAAACCCGGATACGCAAGCCGTTTTCATTGCCGACTGCGACTTGGCTCGCCCATAATGAACCCCGCGCACCATTGGCATAGCGCATCAACACCTGAGTATTGTCGTCAAGCCTGCGCCCAGCGACAAAGGTCGTAAGCTCGGCAGACACTTCGAGCACCGGAATGCCGGTGATAAAATCGGCGAGGTTGTAGGCATGCGTGCCGATGTCGCCGATGCAGCCTCCAGCGCCCGAACGCGCAGGATCCGTTCGCCAATCGGCCTGTTTCTGGCCCGATTGCTCAAGCGGTTCCGCAAGCCAGTCCTGCGGATATTCCACCTGCACGACACGGATATCGCCGAGCTCGCCCGAAGCAACCATTGCACGGGCCTGCCGCACCATCGGATAGCCTGTATAATTGTGCGTTACCGCGAAGATTTTACCCGATTTCTCCGCAGCTGATTTGAGCTTCAACGCCTCTTTCAACGTCGTTGTCAGCGGCTTGTCGCAGATGACATGAATACCCGCTTTCAGAAACGCAAGCGCTGGGCCGGCATGCATATGGTTCGGCGTGACAATCGCAACGGCCTCGATCCCGTCCTTGCGACGCCCTTCCTTCTTGGCCATTTCCTCGAAATCACCATAGGTCCGCTTCGGATCAAGCCCGAGTACCGCCCCGAAGCGGAGCGCCTTCTCCGGTGTCGAACTCAGCGCGCCTGCAACGAGTGTATAATGATCGTCCATGCGAGCTGCCAGACGGTGCACCGCACCGATAAAGGCACCCTCGCCCCCGCCGACCATGCCGAGGCGGATACGTCCGCCTGCGTTTCCGTCATCTTTTCCGGTTATCGCCATTATTCTTCTCCCTCAGGATGCCGTTCAGCGAATGCCGAGCATGCGCTTGATCTGCTTCTTGTCCGTTTCCCCGCCGGCGAAGTCGTCAAAGGCTTTTTCCGTCACCCGGATAATGTGATTGCTGATGAATTCCGCGCCTTCCCTTGCGCCATCTTCAGGATGCTTGAGGCAGCATTCCCACTCCAGAACGGCCCAGCTGTCATAGCCGTGTTGCGTCAGTTTTGAGAAAATACCTGCAAAATCAACATGCCCGTCACCCAGCGACCGGAACCGTCCGGCCCGTTCCATCCAGCTTGCATATCCCGAATAGACGCCTTGACGGCCGGTCGGGTTGAACTCGCCATCCTTGACGTGGAACGCCTTGATCCGCTCGTGATAAATATCGATGAAGGCCAGATAATCGAGCTGCTGCAACACAAAATGAGACGGATCATAATTGATGCAGGCGCGTTTGTGGCCCTTCACTGCATCCACGAACATCTCGAACGTCGCCCCGTCGAACAAATCTTCGCCCGGATGAATCTCGTAACAGACATCGCAGCCGACTTCATCATAGGCATTCAAAATAGGTTTCCAACGTTTGGCGAGTTCCGCGAAAGCGGTTTCGATCATGCCTGCCGGGCGCTGCGGCCATGGATAGACAAACGGCCAGGCGAGCGCGCCCGAGAATGTCACACTCGCATGGAGGCCAAGATTTTTCGAGGCTTGCGCGCCCATCATCAATTGATCAACGGCCCATGCCTGCCGCGCCTTCGGCTTGCCATGCACTTCCTTCGGCGCGAAGGCATCGAACGCTTCATCAAAAGCCGGGTTGACGGCAATCAATTGCCCCTGAAGATGCGTCGACAATTCGGTGATCGTGATGCCGTGCTTCTTGGCCGTTCCGGCGATCTCGTCGCAATAGGTCTTCGAGGTTGCCGCTTTCTTCAAATCGAATAACCGCCCGTCCCATGTCGGAATCTGGACGCCCTTATATCCGAGGCTGGCAGCCCATTTGCAGATCGAGTCAAACGAGTTGAATGGCGCGGTGTCGCCCGCAAATTGCGCCAGAAAAAGTGCCGGTCCCTTGATCGTGCTCGCCATGGTGGTTCCCCCTTGAAGTTAAAGTTGTCCTTATCGGTTGTTATATGTTGTCAGATTACGCCATCGAAAACATTGATGATCAAGCCCCGGAGGTAAATTTCACATTCATTTTTTAGGATCGTCAGGATTCGGATCAAAAAAATAGGGGCTGGCCTAGATAGGGTTACAGTATTGTGAGATTATTCCATTTAAGGAGTGCGGCCAAGAGGTTGCTGGCAGGGCGATGATTGAACCGCCATTCGCATTCTTTCAGGAACAGATAGAAGTGCTGTTTAGGCACGCCGTTGTAAC
>CAMCXA010000053.1 GCA_945883115.1 Alsobacter soli | reverse complement strand
GCCGGGCGACAATATCGCGATGGAAGTGGAGCTGATCGCTCCGATCGCGATGGAAGAGAAGTTGCGTTTTGCGATCCGCGAAGGCGGCCGCACCGTTGGTGCAGGCGTCGTCGCAAGCATCATCGCTTAGATTATCAGCGTGCTGATTTCCCCTCGAAGGGTCTGGCGTTTACGCGGATGATCCATTAAGAGGGGTGAGAATAAAGGGAGCCGGCGGGTCATTCCACCGGCTTTCTCGATAGGAGTGTAGCTCAATTGGCTAGAGCACCGGTCTCCAAAACCGGGGGTTGGGGGTTCGAGTCCCTCCTCTCCTGCCATCGTTTCGCTTGACGATTACCCCGTGGCAGTTCAAAGAACGTGCTCATTTCGATGGGCGCGTTTTCGGATGCGCGGGGTTATCGGATTTTTGACACTTTAAGGCGCTTGGCGCAGGTAGATTATGGCGAAGAACAATCTGGTATCTTTTCTTCAGGGAGTTCGCTCCGAAGCGTCCAAGGTTACGTGGCCATCGCGGAAAGAGACGCTGATCACTACTGGCCTCGTGTTCGTGATGGTGATCGTCGCGAGCGTATTTTTTCTTTTGTCCGACATGGTCATTCATTGGCTGGTCGGCCTCGTGCTCGGCTTTGGCGGCTGAGGGAGACAGGGTAAATGGCATTTCGCTGGTATATCGTTCACGCCTATTCGAATTTCGAGAACAAAGTCGCGCAGTCGCTGCGTGATCAGGCGGCGCAGCGTCACCTCGAACATAAATTCGAGGAAATTCTGGTTCCGACCGAAAAGGTCGTCGAAGTTCGCCGCGGCCGTAAGGTCGATGCGGAACGCAAATTTTTCCCTGGCTACGTTATGGTCAAGTGCGATCTGACGGATGATATCTACCATCTGATCAAGAACACCCCGAAGGTCACAGGCTTTCTCGGGCAGGATAACAAGCCGATGCCGATCTCGGACCGCGAGGCCGAGCGCATCAAGGGGCAGGTCGCGGAGGGCGTTGATCGTCCGAAGCCGTCCATCATGTTCGAGGTCGGCGAGAATGTCCGTGTCGCGGATGGTCCGTTTGCTTCCTTCAGCGGTGTCGTCGAGGAAGTCGACGAGGCCCGCGCCCGCCTCAAAGTTGCAGTCTCGATTTTCGGCCGCGCAACGCCGGTCGAGTTGGAATACGGTCAGGTCGAGAAGGTCTGATCGGAGATCCGGCAAATTCGCCGGATGAAATGGCGTGGAAGGGAGTTTCTGCAGCTTTGCCGGTTGCAGAACCAAACCCGTACCACGCTCCATGAACCGCCCGAGGGATTTTTGTCCCCAAGGCAAATGTTGGAGAATGGACAATGGCAAAGAAGATCACGGGTTACGTGAAGCTTCAGGTTCCGGCAGGTGCGGCGAATCCGTCGCCACCAATCGGTCCCGCGCTCGGTCAGCGCGGTCTGAACATCATGGAATTCTGCAAGGCGTTCAACGCCAAGACAGCACAGATCGAAAAGGGTACCCCGATTCCGGTGATCATCACCGCGTATCAGGATCGTTCTTTCACGTTCATCACAAAGCTGCCTCCGGTTTCGTTTTTCCTCAAGAAGGCTTCTGGCATTGCCAAGGGCCATTCGACGACGGGTCGCGGAACAATCGGCAAGGTCACGGTCGCCCAGATCCGCGAAATCGCGGAGACGAAGCTGCCGGATCTGAATTGCGAGACGGTTGACGCCGCTGTTGCAATGGTGACTGGATCGGCCCGTTCCATGGGTCTGGAAGTGGTAGGTTGATCATGGCACACGCAAAAAGAATTAAAGCAGCTCGCGTCGGTATTGACCGCACAAAGCTCTACCCGCTCACCGAAGCAATCGCGATGGTGAAGTCCCGCGCCAATGCCAAGTTCGACGAGACCATCGAGGTCGCGATGAATTTGGGCGTTGATCCGCGTCACGCCGACCAGATGGTCCGTGGCGTCTGCGTTCTTCCGAACGGCTCGGGCCGTACGCTCCGCGTCGGCGTGTTCGCCCGTGGTGCAAAGGCTGATGAAGCCCGCGCCGCCGGTGCGGATGTCGTCGGTGCCGAAGACCTCGTCGAAATCGTTCAGGGTGGCACGATCAACTTCGATCGCTGCATCGCGACCCCGGACATGATGCCGCTCGTTGGCCGTCTCGGTAAGGTGCTCGGCCCGCGCGGCATGATGCCGAACCCGAAGGTCGGTACCGTCACCATGGACATTGCCGGCGCAGTTGCCGCATCCAAGGGTGGCTCGGTCGAGTTCCGCGTCGAGAAGGCAGGCATCGTGCATGCCGGCATCGGCAAGGCCTCGTTCGATGCTGACAAGCTCGTCGAGAACATCAAGGCTTTCGTCGACTCGGTCGCCAAGGCGCGTCCGACCGGATCGAAGGGCACCTACCTTCAGCGCATGGCGGTCTCGTCGTCCATGGGCCCGGGCGTGAAGGTCGATCTTTCCTCCGCGACTGGCGGCTGATTTCACCCGCTCAAGATCATCAGAAAGGCCCCGTTTTCGCGGGGCCTTTTTTGTTGGAGTTTGTTGGACTCCAACACGCCTCTTTTACCGGTAAAAATAGTACGTTGTTCCGGAAAATAGGAGTTTGCATTGGTAAAGATTATCGGTATAACTCTAACACGAACTGCGTGATAGACGGGGCGGAATTTTTCCTAACCGTTTGAGAGTAATCGGTTTTCCGGCTACTCGATTGGCCGACAGGACAAAAGGAAACTTTTGGCCTCCGTCGGCTTTATCCTGTCCGAGACTGCAGGCGGGTATTGCAAAATACCCTTAATTCTCAAGGGCCTGCACAGATGGGTCAGACTGTTTCCTGGGTTTTCCCGGGATGGTTCGAACCAATGACTGGGGTGTCGTCTAACGGCATTCCGGGGACAAACGCGTCGGGAGCGTCGCTCCCCAAGGCAGCCCTGCTGCCAAGTTGGGCGATACAGTGCAACCGGGCAGGGTATACCCCCGCCAACCGGAGAGAGCCCCGTGGATAGAGCGGAAAAAGCTGAGTTCGTCGCATCGTTGAAAGAGGTCTTCACCTCGACCAGTGTTGTTGTCGTTGCTCATTATTCCGGCCTTACGGTCGCCCAGATGCAGGACCTGCGCAAGCAGATGGCTGCTGAAGGAGCGTCAGTAAAGGTCGCAAAGAACCGCCTTGCCAAGATTGCTCTCGAAGGCACGGATGTCGCGTCGGTCGGCGGGCTCTTAACAGGCCCGACATTGCTGGCTTATTCCAGTGATCCGGTCGCGGCAGCCAAGGTCGCCGTTAGCTTCGCAAAGACGAACGATAAACTCGTTATTCTTGGCGGAGCAATGGGTAAGACCGCTCTGAATGTTGATGGTGTCAAGGCGCTCGCCACGATGCCGTCGCTTGATGAAATGCGCGCGCGGCTCGTCGGCCTGGTACAGGCTCCGGCGACCAAGATCGCTCAGATCGTCAACGCTCCAGCTGCCAAGCTGGCTCGCGTTTTTGGAGCTTATGCCAAGAGAGATGCGGCCTAAGGCCATTACTTCATTTGAATGGTTCGAACCATCTAATCAAAGGACACTATCATGACCGATTTGAACAAACTCGTAGACTCGCTTTCGTCCCTGACTGTTCTGGAAGCTGCTGAATTGGCAAAGCTTCTTGAAGAAAAGTGGGGTGTTTCGGCTGCCGCTGCTGTTGCAGTTGCCGCTGCTCCTGCTGCTGGTGGTGGCGCTGCTGCCGCTGCTGAAGAGCAGACTGAATTCACAGTGATGCTTGTCGCCGCCGGCGACAAGAAGATCGAGGTCATTAAGGAAGTTCGTGCAATCACCGGTCTTGGCCTCAAGGAAGCCAAGGATCTCGTTGAAGCCGCTCCTAAGGCTGTCAAGGAAGGCGTTTCCAAGGACGAAGGCGCCAAGATCAAGGATCAGCTTGAAAAGGCTGGAGCCAAGGTCGAGCTTAAGTAATAGGGCGCCGTCATGCGGCGTCTCTCTACTCGATTATAGTGTTTAAGCGGTCTCGAGGTTTTCCTCGGGGCCGCATCGTCGTCTGTTTCCGTCCAATGCGGACATCAACGGACATTTTTATTTTTTTGACAGGGTGATGGTCGTCGATTGGAACCGCTAAGCGGTTCAGGGGTTTACCCGAATCGGTGTTCTGTCCCGAAGCGAGGAACGAAATGGCTCAGACCTTCAACGGACGGAAGCGTGTGCGCAAGTTCTTCGGCCATATCCGCGAAGTCGCGGAGATGCCGAATTTGATTGAGGTGCAGAAGGCATCCTATGATCAGTTTCTCCAGATAGATGATCCGGTTTCCGGTCGTCTTGACGAAGGTATTCAGGCTGTTTTCAGGTCGGTTTTTCCGATTGCCGATTTTTCCGGCAGTTCATTGCTTGAATTCGTCAAATACACGTTTGAACAACCCAAATACGAGACCGACGAGTGCCGTCAGCGCGGGATGACCTATGCTGCGCCGCTGAAGGTAACTTTACGATTGATTGTTTTTGATATCGACGTTGATACTGGCGCAAAATCCGTCAAGGATATCAAAGAACAAGATGTTTACATGGGCGATATGCCGCTCATGACGTCGAATGGTACGTTCATCGTGAACGGCACCGAACGCGTTATCGTATCGCAAATGCATCGGTCGCCAGGTGTGTTTTTCGACCACGATAAGGGGAAATCGCACTCTTCCGGGAAGTTGCTTTTTGCTGCCCGCATTATTCCTTATCGCGGTTCATGGCTCGATATCGAATTCGACGCAAAGGACGTGGTCCACGCGCGGATTGATCGCCGTCGCAAAATCCCTGTCACGTCGCTGCTGTATGCGCTCGGGATGGACGGCGAGGAAATTCTCTCGACCTTCTTCAACAAGGTAATTTATTCTCGAACAAAAGATGCTTGGCAGGTGCCTTTCAGCGTTGATCGCATGAAGGGCATGAAGTCCGTAAACGATTTGATCGACGCGGATACCGGGCAGGTTGTTCTGGAAGCTGGAAAAAAGCTGACACCCCGTTCGGCTCGCCTTATTGCAGAGCGTGGCACAAAACTCTTGCTTGCGACTGATGATGACCTGATTGGTCAGTATATAGGGGAGGATCTCGTTAGTTTCGAAACGGGCGAGATTTTTGCTGAAGCCGGTGAGGAAATTACAGAAAAATTACTGGTTAAGCTCTTGGAGGCAGGTTTTAGCGAGATTCCTGTTCTTGATATCGATCACGTTAATATTGGCCCCTACATCCGGACAACGCTTGCGGTCGACAAGAATTCGTCACGTGAGGAAGCTCTTTTCGATATTTATCGCGTGATGCGCCCAGGGGAGCCACCAACGATTGATACGGCGGAAGCGATGTTCCAGTCGCTATTTTTTGACTCGGAACGCTATGACCTTTCGGCAGTTGGTCGCGTAAAAATGAACATGCGTCTTGATCTTGATGCAGCGGATACCGTCCGTGTTCTCCGAAAAGATGATATCGTCGCGGTCGTTCGTGCGCTTGTAGAATTGCGCGATGGCAAGGGTGAAATCGACGACATTGACAATCTTGGCAACCGTCGTGTCCGTTCCGTGGGCGAACTGATGGAAAATCAGTATCGCGTCGGCTTGCTCCGGATGGAGCGCGCGATTAAGGAGCGTATGTCATCGGTTGATATCGATACCGTGATGCCGCAAGACCTTATCAACGCAAAGCCTGCTGCTGCAGCTGTGCGTGAATTCTTTGGCTCCTCTCAGCTTTCCCAGTTTATGGATCAGACAAATCCGCTGTCGGAAATCACCCATAAGCGTCGTTTGTCGGCACTTGGACCTGGTGGTTTGACACGGGAACGTGCAGGTTTTGAAGTTCGTGACGTTCACCCGACACATTACGGACGTATTTGTCCGATTGAGACTCCTGAAGGGCCCAACATTGGTCTGATTAATTCGCTCGCGACCTTCGCTCGGGTCAATAAATATGGTTTCATCGAGTCTCCGTATAGGAAGATCAAAGATCGGAAGCTATCTGATGAAGTTGTCTATTTGTCTGCGATGGAGGAGTCCAAGCATCATGTTGCGCAAGCAAACGTGTCAGTTGATAAGGACGGCAGACTGGCGGATGATATTGTTATCGTTCGACACGCAGGCGATGTGATTGTCGTCCCTGCCGACAAAGTCGACTATATGGATGTTTCTCCGAAACAACTTGTGTCCGTTGCGGCCGCACTCATCCCATTCTTGGAGAATGACGATGCGAACCGTGCCTTGATGGGCTCGAATATGCAACGTCAGGCCGTGCCTCTCATACGTTCGGACGCACCGTTTGTAGGCACTGGCATGGAAGCAATTGTTGCACGTGACTCTGGTGCGGCTATTGCTGCTAGGCGGTCTGGTATCGTTGATCAGGTAGATGCAACGCGTATTGTTGTTCGCGCGACGGACGACGTTGATCCGTCGAAGGCTGGCGTCGACATCTATAGGCTTATGAAATTCCAACGCTCAAACCAGTCTACTTGTATCAACCAAAAGCCTCTGGTTCAGGTGGGTGATTTGGTTGAAAAGGGCAGCATTATCGCTGACGGTCCATCAACCGAATTGGGCGAACTTGCGCTCGGCAGGAACGTGCTCGTGGCGTTTATGCCCTGGAACGGCTATAATTTCGAAGACTCAATCCTTCTTTCTGAACGTATAGCCAAAGAAGATACATTTACTTCGATACATATCGAAGAATTTGAAGTTATGGCCCGTGATACAAAGCTAGGCCCTGAAGAGATTACCCGGGATATTCCGAATGTATCTGAGGAAACACTGAAGAACCTTGACGAGGCTGGTATTGTGTATATCGGCGCTGAGGTAAATGCCGGTGATATTCTGGTCGGCAAGATCACGCCAAAGGGTGAGAGCCCGATGACGCCAGAAGAAAAATTGCTTCGTGCGATTTTCGGTGAAAAGGCGTCAGACGTTCGGGATACTTCTTTGCGGGTGCCGCCTGGTGTTCAGGGAACAATCGTAGAAGTTCGTGTATTCAATCGGCACGGTGTCGATAAGGACGAACGCGCTCAGGCGATTGAACGCGAAGAGATCGAGCGTCTTGCCAAGGATCGTGACGACGAATTGTCGATCCTGGATCGTAACGTGTATTCCCGTTTAGCCGAAATGCTGACCGGTAAAGTTGGAATTTCTGGCCCTAAGGGGTTCAAGAAGGATTCGGTTATCGAGCGGGATCAAATGTCGGGATACCCGCGGTCCCAATGGTGGATGTTTGCTGTGTCCGACGATGCAATCATGGGCGCACTTGAAGCCATGAGGAAGCAGTATGATGACGCCAAGAAGAGCCTTGAACAGCGCTTTTTAACCAAGGTTGAAAAGCTCCAACGCGGCGATGAGTTACCTCCCGGTGTCATGAAGATGGTCAAGGTCTTTGTTGCCGTTAAGCGCAAGATCCAACCCGGCGACAAAATGGCTGGGCGTCATGGCAACAAGGGTGTCGTGTCGCGCATCGTTCCGATCGAGGATATGCCTTTCCTTGAAGATGGCACACATGTAGATATCGTTCTGAATCCACTCGGCGTCCCGAGCCGTATGAATGTAGGCCAGATTTTAGAGACCCATATGGGCTGGGCTGCAGCGGGACTTGGTAAGCAGATTGGTGATGCTGTGGACGCCTATCGCAGAGAGCATGACTCAAAAGCTCTGCGTGCAAGTTTCACGGCGGTTTATGGCGAAGACCAGTCAGTACGTGATCTGAACGATGACGGGCTCTTGTCGCTCGGTGAAAATCTTCGCCGCGGCGTTCCGATTGCGACGCCGGTGTTCAATGGTGCGAAGGAATCCGACATCGAGAGACTTCTTGAGCAGGCGGGTCTCGACAAGTCGGGTCAAGTTACCCTGTATGATGGACGCTCGGGCGAACCATTCGATCGTAAGGTAACTGTCGGATATATCTATATGTTGAAGCTTCACCATCTGGTTGACGACAAGATTCATGCCCGTTCGATCGGTCCTTACAGCCTCGTTACCCAACAACCATTGGGTGGTAAGGCCCAGTTTGGTGGGCAGCGGTTTGGCGAAATGGAGGTCTGGGCGCTTGAGGCATATGGTGCAGCGTACACGCTTCAGGAAATGCTAACTGTCAAATCGGATGACGTCGCAGGTCGAACGAAGGTCTATGAGTCGATTGTTCGGGGCGACGACACCTTCGAGTCGGGTATTCCGGAAAGCTTTAATGTTCTCGTCAAGGAAATGCGTTCGCTGGGGCTCAATGTCGAGCTTTTAGCTCCGGCATTGCCTATCGTTGAACTTCCGGCCTCTGAAGCCGCTGAATAAGCATTTCATCCGGATGTAAATTTCATCCGGATGTCGTCGATTGCGCCGCTGACGGATCCGTCGCGGCGGGTGTTTTGAAGAGACAGATGAGCCAAGCGTGTCATCTCGTTCTCGAATGTTAGGAGACCGCCATGAACCAAGAGATCATGAACCTGTTCAACCCGGTCGTGCAGCCACAGAGCTTCGATCGGATCAAAATCTCGATCTCCTCGCCGGAGAAGATTCTGTCGTGGTCCTTTGGCGAAATCAAAAAGCCCGAGACAATCAATTACCGGACGTTCAAACCTGAACGCGACGGTCTGTTCTGCGCGCGTATTTTTGGACCGATCAAGGATTATGAGTGCCTCTGCGGCAAATATAAGCGCATGAAATATAAGGGCGTTATCTGTGAAAAATGTGGCGTCGAAGTCACCTTGTCGCGGGTTCGGCGCGAGCGGATGGGCCATATTGAGCTTGCAGCACCCGTTGCCCATATCTGGTTCCTGAAGTCGCTGCCATCCCGCATCGGATTGCTTCTCGATATGGCTTTGAAGGATCTGGAGCGTATCCTTTATTTCGAAAACTATGTTGTTATCGAGCCCGGACTGACCCCTTTGAAGGAACGTCAACTTCTTTCCGAAGACGACTATATGCGGGCGCAGGACGAATATGGCGAAGACTCTTTTACCGCTTTGATCGGCGCTGAAGCTATTCGTGAGATTTTAAAGGCGCTCGATCTTGAAAAAACTGCGGGTGATTTGAGGCATGAGATTTCCGTATCTACGTCGGAACTCAAGCCCAAAAAACTGGCAAAACGTCTAAAAATTATTGAAGCATTTATGCAGTCAGGCAACAAGCCTGAGTGGATGATTCTCGAAGTTGTTCCCGTGATTCCGCCAGACCTTCGCCCTCTTGTTCCATTGGATGGTGGTCGGTTTGCCACGTCGGATTTGAACGATCTCTATCGCCGAGTGATCAATCGTAATAATCGTTTGAAGCGGCTCATTGAATTACGCGCACCTGACATCATCATCCGTAACGAGAAGCGCATGCTTCAAGAATCGGTTGATGCGTTGTTCGACAATGGTCGTCGTGGCCGTGTGATAACAGGCGCAAACAAGCGCCCGTTGAAATCACTTGCTGATATGCTTAAGGGCAAGCAGGGACGCTTCCGTCAGAACTTGCTCGGAAAGCGTGTTGATTATTCGGGCCGCTCGGTGATCGTTGTGGGTCCTGAGCTGAAATTACATCAGTGCGGACTGCCAAAAAAGATGGCACTCGAACTGTTCAAGCCGTTTATCTATTCGCGACTTGACGCGAAGGGGCTATCGGCCACTGTTAAGCAGGCAAAGAAACTGGTCGAGAAGGAAAAGCCTGAGGTTTGGGATATCCTTGACGAGGTAATTCGCGAGCATCCGATTATGCTGAATCGGGCACCTACGCTCCATCGTCTCGGCATTCAAGCCTTCGAACCTGTCCTTGTTGAGGGTAAGGCAATCCAGCTACATCCTCTGGTCTGCGCTGCCTTCAACGCTGATTTCGACGGCGATCAAATGGCTGTTCACGTCCCATTGTCGCTTGAGGCCCAGCTTGAAGCGCGGGTTCTGATGATGTCCACGAACAATATTCTGCACCCTGCAAACGGGCAGCCAATCATTGTTCCATCCCAGGACATTGTGTTGGGGCTTTATTACTTGTCCCTTATCTCGGATAATGAACCCGGCGAAGGCATGGCTTTTGCAGAAATCGGCGAGATCGAGCACGCGATTGCGAACAAGTCGATAACGTTGCATGCGAAGATCAAATATCGGTATGAAGGTATTGATGAAGCAGGTAAATCCTTCACAAAGATTTTTGACACGACACCGGGTCGCGCGATCTTGGGTCAACTTCTGCCGAAGAACGCGAAAATGACGTTTGACGTCGTCAACAAACTGATGACGAAGAAGGAAATCTCGAACACGATTGATACGGTTTATCGCCACTGTGGTCAGAAAGAGACTGTTCTTTTCTGCGATAGGATCATGCAACTCGGTTTCTCGAATGCGTTCCGCGCAGGTATTTCATTCGGCAAGGATGACATGCTGATCCCGGACACGAAGCCGGCTATTGTTGGCGAAACGCGGACGCTCGTTCAGGATTACGAACAGCAATTTAACGACGGTTTGATCACGCAAGGTGAAAAATATAACAAGGTTGTCGATGCATGGGCAAAGTGCTCTGACAAACTCGCTCAGGAAATGATGGGTCGTATCTCTGCCGTGCAGAAAGACGACAAGGGGCGGACCAAGCCGATCAACTCGATTTACATGATGTCGCATTCTGGCGCTCGTGGCTCGCCCACCCAGATGCGCCAACTCGCGGCAATGCGCGGCCTCATGGCCAAGCCATCGGGCGAGATTATTGAAACGCCGATCATATCGAACTTTAAAGAAGGTCTTGACGTTCTTGAGTATTTCAACTCGACCCACGGTGCGCGTAAGGGGCTGGCTGATACGGCTCTGAAAACCGCAAATTCCGGGTATTTGACCCGGCGTCTCGTTGACGTGGCGCAAGACTCTATCATTACGGAGCGCGATTGCGGTTCGGACAATGGCATCAAGATGCGGGCGATCATTGATGCGGGACAAGTGGTCGCTTCGCTTGCGCTGCGTATCCTCGGACGCACCACGGCAGATGATCTCTTAGAGCTTGATGGCACGGTGATTGTTCCGAAGGGAACGATGATTGAAGAAGTTCATATTGATCGGATCAATGCGGCTGGCATTCAGGAAGTAAAAATCCGTTCAGTGCTGACATGCGAGTCAACGAATGGGGTGTGCGGTACGTGCTATGGGCGCGATCTTGCACGTGGGACGCCGGTCAATCTTGGGGAGGCCGTGGGCGTGATCGCAGCGCAGTCGATCGGCGAACCAGGAACCCAGCTTACCATGCGTACATTCCACGTGGGTGGCGCGGCCAACATTGCTGATCAGTCGTTCATCGAATCCAACTTCGAAGGCAAGGTTGTCATTCGCAATAAGAATATTGCGCGTAATTCGGATGGTGATCTATTGGCCATGGGCCGGAACATATCAATTGTTATCGTCGGCCCAGACGGCTCCGAGAGGGCAGTTCACCGGATTCAATACGGTGCCAAACTCAAGGTTGACGAGGGTGACACGATTAAGCGTGGGCAACGTATTGCCGAATGGGATCCTTACACACGTCCGATCATCACAGAGATCGATGGCTCTGTCGCCTACGAGGATCTCGTCGAAAACGCATCGGTTGTAGAAACTGCTGACGAGTCGACAGGTATTACCAAGCGCGTTGTTACCGATTACCGGACAAACGTTCGCTCGGCAGATCTTCGCCCTGCCGTCGTTATTCAGGATAGCAAGGGTAAGATTGGCAAATTGCCGCGCGGCGGCGATGCGCGTTATCTCTTGCCGGTCGATGCTGTCATTCAGGCTGACCCGGGAACAAAACTTAAGGCGGGCGACATCATCGCACGTATTCCGATGGAAAGTGCAAAGACCCGTGACATCACTGGCGGTTTGCCACGTGTCGCAGAATTGTTTGAGGCACGGCGGCCAAAAGATGCAGCGATCATTGCTGAGAATTCAGGCACGATCCAGTTTGGTAAAGACTACAAGAACAAGCGGCGTATTTCGCTTGTACCAAATGATGGTTCGGATCCGGTCGAATATCTTGTTCCAAAGGGTAAGCATGTCTATTTGCAGGCAGGTGATCTCGTTGAGAAAGGTGACTATATTGTCGACGGAAACCCTGCACCGCATGATATTCTTGCCATCAAGGGAGTCGAGGAACTGGCTGCTTATCTCGTGAACGAGATTCAGGAAGTTTATCGACTGCAAGGCGTAAATATCAATGACAAGCACATTGAGGTCATTGTTCGGCAGATGCTTCAAAAAGTTGAGATTTCGGATCCGGGCGAGTCGGAATATCTTGCTAATGAACAAGTTGATCGGATTGAGATGGATGAAGTCAATCTCAAGCTGGCCGAAGTAGGTAAGCGTCCTGCAAAAGGTAATCCCGTTCTACTCGGGATTACGAAGGCAAGCTTGCAGACTCGTTCGTTCATCTCCGCTGCATCGTTCCAGGAGACAACCAGGGTCCTCACTGAGGCGGCCGTCAACGGTAAGTCGGATGATCTTGCGGGCCTGAAGGAAAATGTGATCGTAGGACGGCTGATTCCTGCCGGGACAGGCGCGACAATGGCACGAATTCGTGCCATTGCGGGCAAGCGCGATGAACTTATCATTGCTCAAAGCGTCAGCAGTGCTCCAACATCATCGCCAGTTTCATTGCCGGCAATTGCAGTCAATCAGGCTGCAGAATAAGAAATTTTAGGGAGTGAAATGATAAAAAGGGCTCCATTTTTCGATGGTGCCCTTTTTATTTTAAATAGAACGCAATCAACTGGCCAACTTATGAGAATAAGGGTTGACGAGTGGGGACATGGCCTGTAGAAGCGGCATATTCCCGGCAAACAGTCGGCCAATCGTTTTATTTGTAGCGCCTAGTTGCAAATATGTTAGGCCGAGACGGTGCCGCAGTTTACCGGCTGACAAAGTCGAAATGAGGGATACCACGACCACGGCTTGCCGTGATCCTCTGGTTCGAGAAGCGCCAAGGGCATATCGTCCAGGGCGTTTAATTGTTTTGTGTTGGGTGTAGCACAGGACGAGTTTTTAATTTTCCGGGGGTGGCATATGCCTCTCCCGCATTCTGGATTTGAACGAGCGAACGATGCCGACCATCAGCCAGTTGATCCGCAAAGCGCGGTCCCCTCAGAAGGCCAGGAACAAGGTTCCTGCTTTGGAGGCCTGCCCGCAAAAACGCGGTGTGTGCACCCGTGTGTACACGACGACACCAAAAAAGCCGAATTCGGCATTGCGTAAGGTTGCAAAAGTTCGTCTGACGAACGGGTTCGAGGTAATCGGGTATATTCCGGGTGAAGGACATAACCTTCAGGAGCATTCGGTTGTTGCCATTCGTGGCGGCCGAGTGAAGGATTTGCCTGGCGTTCGTTATCACGTCATCCGCGGCGTCCTGGATACACAGGGCGTCAAGAACCGTAAGCAGCGTCGTTCCAAGTACGGCGCGAAGCGTCCTAAGTAAGAACAGCGGGAGCGAAAAACATGTCACGTCGTCACCGCGCAGAAAAGCGTGAAATCATTCCGGATCCAAAGTTCGGCGATCTCGTCATTACCAAGTTCATGAATTCGATCATGTATGACGGTAAGAAATCTGTTGCAGAGCAGATCGTTTATGGGGCTCTAGCGGTTGTTGAAACCAAGTTGAAATCGGATCCTCTCGCTGTGTTCAAGCAGGCTTTGGATAATGTTGCGCCAGCTATCGAGGTAAGATCCCGTCGTGTTGGTGGTGCAACATATCAGGTTCCGGTCGAGGTGCGTAACGAGCGTCGTCAGGCTTTGGCGATCCGTTGGCTGATCACAGCAGCTCGCGGCCGGAACGATAAAACGATGATTGATCGTCTTTCATCTGAATTGATCGACGCTTCAAATAATCGCGGTAACGCGGTCAAGAAGCGTGAAGATACGCATCGTATGGCTGAGGCCAACCGCGCATTCTCGCATTATCGCTGGTAATTTATTTCACTGCTACTTCAGGATTAGTTCAATGCCACGTTCACATGCCATTAAAGATTACCGGAATTTCGGTATTATGGCCCACATCGACGCCGGTAAAACGACGACGACGGAGCGTATCCTGTATTACAGTGGTAAGTCCCACAAGATTGGTGAAGTCCACGATGGCGCAGCCACTATGGACTGGATGGAACAAGAGCAAGAGCGTGGTATCACGATCACCTCGGCTGCAACTACGACTTTCTGGAATGATCATCGTCTGAATATTATCGATACCCCTGGCCACGTTGATTTTACGATTGAAGTTGAGCGTTCTTTGCGGGTTTTAGATGGTGCTGTGTGCGTGCTTGACGGCAATCAGGGCGTGGAACCTCAAACTGAGACGGTTTGGCGTCAGGCTGACAAGTACAATGTTCCGCGTGTCGTTTTCGTGAATAAAATGGATAAGACCGGCGCTGATTTCTACAACTGCGTAAAGGAAATTATCGAGCGGGTTGCTGGTAAGCCGGTGTGCATTCAGTTGCCTATTGGCTCAGAGAATAATTTTGCCGGCATTATTGATCTTGTTCGTATGAAAGCTGTTGTCTGGGATAATGAAGCGCTTGGAGCGAATTATCATGACGAAGAAATTCCAGCCGACCTCGTAGAACTTGCGGCTGAATATCGCCACAAGTTGTTAGAGGCGGCCGTCGAATTAGATGACGATGTGATGTCTGCTTATCTTGACGGCAAGGAACCAGATGTTGCGACTTTGAAGCGTTTGATACGCAAAGCTGTTGTCGATCGTGTTTTTAATCCTGTTTTGTGTGGATCGGCGTTCAAGAACAAGGGTGTTCAACCCTTACTTGATGCCGTGGTTGATTATCTGCCATCTCCTGCCGATCGTGAAGGCATTAATGGTGTTGATTATCGCACCGAAGAAGAGATTATTCGCCGTCCAACGGACGAAGAACCGTTTTCGATGCTGGCGTTCAAGATTATGGATGACCCGTTTGTTGGCACTATTACATTCTGCCGCGTCTATTCTGGTCACGTCGAGTCGGGAACGACTGTCATGAACTCGACCAAGGACAAGAAAGAACGCGTTGGTCGGATGTTGTTGATGCATGCGAATAACCGCGAAGATATCAAAGAGGCTTTTGCCGGTGATATTGTTGCTTTGGCTGGTCTGAAGGACACTCGGACGGGCGATACGTTGTGCGACCCGAACAAGCCTGTCATTCTTGAACGCATGGAATTCCCTGAGCCGGTGATCGAGATTGCGATCGAGCCAAAGTCTAAGGCCGATCAGGAAAAGCTTGGTGTTGCGCTTGCTAAACTTGTAGCAGAGGATCCTTCTTTCCGGGTCTCGACAGATTTTGAATCTGGGCAGACGATTTTGAAGGGGATGGGTGAGCTTCATCTTGACATTAAGGTCGATATTTTGCGTCGTACCTACAAGGTAGATGCAAATATTGGAGCACCTCAGGTCGCTTATCGTGAAACACTGACCCGCAAAACAGAGATTGATTACACCCACAAGAAGCAGACGGGCGGTACGGGGCAGTTTGCGCGGGTCAAGTTTAATGTCGAGCCGAATGAGGCTGGTAAGGGCTTTGAGTTCGTCTCGAAGATTGTCGGTGGTGCTGTTCCGAAGGAATACATCCCCGGCGTGGAAAAGGGCCTCAACAGCGTCATGAATTCTGGTCCGGTTGCTGGCTTCCCGGTTGTCGACGTTCGGGTTGAGTTAATCGACGGCGCCTATCACGACGTTGACTCTTCGGCACTTGCATTTGAAATAGCTTCCCGCGCTGCATTCCGTGAGGCTCTTCAGAAGGGTGGCGCGGTTCTGCTTGAGCCGATCATGAAGGTGGAAGTCGTTACGCCGGAAGACTACACTGGTTCGGTTATCGGTGACCTGACAGGTCGTCGCGGACAGATTCAAGGTCAGGATATGCGCGGTAATGCGATCGTTGTGAATGCAATGGTCCCGCTTGCAAGCATGTTCAGTTACGTCAATACGCTTCGTTCTTTCTCGCAGGGGCGTGCAAACTTCACGATGCAGTTCGATCATTATGAGCAGGTGCCAACAGCCATCGCGGCTGAGGTGCGTGCGAAGTATGCCTGATCTGCTTTTTTAATCGTTCACTCTAGCTTCCGACAGACGGAGGGATCCCATGGCCAAAGAGAAATTTTCGCGCAACAAGCCGCATTGCAACATCGGAACGATTGGTCACGTTGACCATGGCAAGACGTCGCTGACGGCGGCGATTACGAAGGTTCTTGCGGAGTCTGGCGGCGCGACGTACACGGCGTATGAT
>CAMCXA010000052.1 GCA_945883115.1 Alsobacter soli | reverse complement strand
GGGTCGAGCACAAGGATATGCCCGTCGAGGAGGAGCGCCGCCGGATTGCCGAAGCCATCCGCCTGCATACCGAACTGACGGGAGAACGCCCGCTCGGCTGGTATACGGGCCGGTGTTCGATGAACACGCAGGCCTTGGTCATGGAGGAGGGCGGGTTTCTCTACTCATCCGACACCTATGCCGATGATCTGCCCTATTGGGTGAAAGGTCCGAAGGGGCCGCATCTGATTATTCCCTACACGCTGGATGCTAACGATATGCGGTTTGCAACGCCGCAGGGGTTCAATACGGGCAATCATTTCTTCGAGTATCTCAAGGACAGCTTCGACATGCTGTACCGCGAGGGCGCAGAGGGCGCGCCGAAAATGATGAATATCGGCCTGCATTGCCGCCTCGTCGGGCGGCCGGGCAGGGCTTTGGCTTTGGAGAAGTTTCTCGATTACGTCCAAAGCCACGACAAAGTCTGGGTGGCCAAGCGTGTCGAGATCGCGCGGCATTGGCGCAAGGTGCATCCGGTGGGGTGAGGCGTTTGATGAGACGAAACCAAATCGCTTATGCTAACCAGAGTTGATAATTGATAACCACGGTATACTATGGACATAGAAATTAAATTCACGGAAGATTTTTCAATCTGGCTTGCGGCCCTTCGTGATCGGAAGGCCCGTTTGGTTATTCTTTCGCGGTTGGATCGGGTTGCGGAAGGAAATTTTGGCGATGTCGCGGTAATTGGCGAGGGTATCAGTGAAATCCGAATTCACTATGGGCCGATACCGTCTCTATTTTGTGAAGCGTGGCAACACGGTTGTGGTTATGGTGTGTGGTGGCGATAAAAGCTCGCAGTCACGCGATATTTTAAAAGCAAAAATGTTGGTCAAAGAATTGGGCGAAGACCTATGACACTTAAACTCACGCGATTTGATATCGTTGATTTTCTAAAGACGGATGAGGATATCCTCGCCTATCTTGCGGTTGTCGCCGAAGATAATGATCCCGCCTTTTTCGCGCGATCGCTGGGGCATGTCGCCCGCGCCCGCGGGATGAGTCAGCTTGCACGCGAGACGGGCATCAGCCGCATGGGCCTGATCAAGGCGCTTTCCGCCGAGGGCAATCCAAGTTTTGCCACCATCACCAAAGTGCTCGACGCGTTGGGCTACCGGATCGACATCGTGCCGAAGACGCAACAACGCGCGGCGGAGTGAGGGGGGGCGGAGGGCGAATTGCGGTGCGACGCCGACCCGCTCCCCTTTAGGTTATTCCTCTCCCTCAACGTATGCCGGCGGCGGCCGCGATCTTTTGCTAGCGGCAGGTTCGCGAGACCTGAGTTCGCACCCCGCACTTAAGGTTCGCGGGTTCGCAGTAACTCACGACTTCAGCGCAATTCTCATTGTCGATACGTTCAAGAACCCACGCTCAACAGGAAATTCGATAGTATGAGGCTCAATCCAGTATTTTTTGTTCTTGCATAGAAACGGTTCCACCCAGTTCTGACGATCACGAAAGAAAATCAAGTTTTCTGCACATCGGGCAATTGATTCATTTATATTTCGGACCTCTTTATGTCTGGCGCTAACCATTCTGGGTCGAAACCTACGGAATTCAAAATCCTTGCGGTGCTCCTTGGCGTTAAAGCTTGGGCGGATTCGAATGGCGAAGTCTGGTGTAAGCGGCACAAGACGGTTGAGAATGCGCGGATCGTCCGAGGGTTCGATCGCCAATGCGAAGTCCGATGTAAAGAATGGATTTGCTTGATGCTCATTGTGAATCAGATCCCATGCTGAGTTAGCCCAAATTCCCAGCCGGTCGAGGATTTGCGTGATCCCGATTGCCTGGAGATACTTCTCGTCGATATCGATCAATACCTCTCCAGAATCGATAAGATTACTAGTTGATCTCTGTCCCAATTCCTCTGGAGCCCGTGAGATTTTTCCCTGTCGATCCAGAATTTTCGCGGTTGCCTTGACGGAGCTTCGAAGTGGATCAGCCCCAAGTCGCATTGCCGTTGGTGAACAAGACGTCACGTATGATGCGAATCCTGCAACGACGTAAATCGCATTGCGACTGGGACGCCCTGTTTTTAGCTCGGTAACCGCCTGATTATATTGCGGCTCAATTGTCTTGAGGAATTCTTCTATAGATCGGTCATGCAACAAGTACTCGTTGGTGCTGCCATTTTCGAGGCGGCAAACATCACGAGATTGACAGGGAAATATAAGTCCATCGGATTTTCGAAAACCATACATTTGCCTATCCGAAAGCTCGGGAGAATAGAAACTTCGAAGATGCACTTGAGAAATGAAATGGTCGAGAGGCATGTGAGTCACTTTTTAAGTAAGGCTATTTGCGTTTCTCCGTCTTATGAATATGGTTTCTTGATGTCGTAATAGAGTGTTGTTGTTATGATTTTGAGGTCGCCTCTTTCCACCCCTGAGACATGTGACAAATTTATTTAGAAATTGGCTCGAACTTTCAAAATCTTAACCCTTGTTTCGTGCCCCCGTTTTGTCACAAAAATTATGACAAAAAAATGCTTGCAATAGGGGGGTAATGCTCCTATTTCCACATCTGCCCAATTTCGCACGTGCCTGTTGTCGTGTGCTGGTTGGTGGGCATTCGGACAAGAGGCCGGACAGCCGCCCGGGACCGTCATTCTTCTAGACGGAACCGATAATCAACCAGCAGCCGGAGGCGAAACCGGCGCACCTCGTTCTCCCCGAGGGACGCGACTTAAAGCAACGACGGAGCGGGCTTTTTTGGTCTCTCTCTGCCCTCCAAAGGCAGAGAACCCGAAGAGGCTTGTCCATCTTGCCAGCAGTGCGGCGGGGAACTCCCTTCCAATCCACGGCAGTACACACGACTGATCGCAGCCTGTCCGTCGTCTCCACAGCGACGGGTAGGAATGCGTTTTTGTCGACCATTGGAACCTGAAGCCATCGGCTTCAAGCAAGGGGAGGTCGTGCCATGACCGCACGTATTCATGAATTTCTGCGCCACCGACGAGAGGAAGGTCCCTGCGTCGTTATTGATCTCGAGGTTGTTCGCGATAATTACACCGCCTTTGCCCGGTCAATGCCGGATACACGCGTTTTTTATGCGGTAAAGGCCAATCCTGACCCTGCCATTCTGAGCCTCTTGGCCTCGCTTGGCTCCTGCTTCGATACGGCCTCTGTGGCCGAAGTCGAGATGGCATTGGCAGCCGGCGCCGAGCCTGATCGTATTTCCTTCGGGAACACGATCAAGAAAGAACGCGACATTGCCCGCGCCTTCGAGCGCGGCGTTCGCCTCTTTGCGGTTGATTGCACGGCGGAAGTCGAGAAGATCGCCCGCGCTGCCCCGGGCGCACAGGTATTCTGCCGGATACTCTGCGATGGTGCCGGTGCCGAATGGCCGCTCTCGCGCAAATTCGGTTGCGCGCCCGAAATGGCGACCGATGTTCTTGATCACGCGCATCGCCTCGGCCTCGAAGCCTATGGCGTCTCGTTCCATGTCGGCTCGCAGCAGCGCAATGTCGAAGCATGGGATCAGGCCTTGGCCTCGGCCTCGGCGATTTTCCGCGATTGCCAAGAGCGGGGCTTTACCCTGTCGATGGTCAATCTGGGCGGCGGCTTTCCTGCCCGCTATCTCAAGCCAATTCCGGGCGTCGAGAGCTATGGCGAGGCGATCCTTCGCGGGCTCGTCAAGCATTTCGGCAATCAGCTTCCGGAAACCATTATCGAGCCGGGCCGTGGTCTTGTCGGCGATGCCGGTATCATCGAGGCGGAGGTCGTTCTGATCTCGAAGAAGTCCGATGATGACGATGTGCGCTGGGTCTATCTCGATATCGGCAAATTTGGCGGGCTTGCCGAAACGATGGAGGAGGCCATCCGCTATCCGATCCGGACGCCGCGCGATGGCAGTGCCATGGCACCCTGCGTGCTGGCGGGGCCGACCTGTGACTCTGCCGATGTGCTCTACGAAAAGACGCCCTATCTTCTGCCCATAAGCCTCGAAATCGGTGACAGGGTTCTGATCGAAGGAACAGGCGCCTACACAACCACCTATGCAACCGTTGCGTTCAACGGATTTCCGCCGCTCCGGTCCTATGTGATCTGAGCGAAAGCTCATCGCCCAAATCAAGGTTCCGGCGCAAGCCGGGACCTTTGACGCGCTGAATGACGCTCCGTTGGCTCTGGATCCCTCATCCGCCGAACTTGACGCAGTGTCCTGAACCATGTTTGTGCTGCCCCGTCGGGCAGTTTTGCCCTGTAAACCCGGAGGGAAACCCAATCTTGAACCAACACACGATCCACGCCACCATTAGCGGCCCCATTGTCATGATCGGCTTCGGCTCGATCGGCCGCGGCACATTACCCCTGATCGAACGCCATTTTAAGTTTGACCGTTCGCGTTTCGTCGTGATCGATCCTTCCGACGAGGATCGTGGTCTGCTTGACGAGCGCGGTATTCGTTTTATCCAGCAAGGTGTTACGCGTGAAAATTACCGCGATTTGCTGGCTCCGTTGCTGACAGCAGGCGGTGGTCAAGGGTTCTGTGTCAATCTCTCGGTTGATACGTCATCGCTGGCAATCATGGAACTCTGCCGTGAAATCGGCGCGCTCTACATTGATACGGTGGTCGAGCCATGGATCGGCTTTTACTTCGATAAAACAAAAGGCCCCGGCGACCGCGCCAATTATGCGCTGCGCGAGACGGTTCTTGAAGCCCGCCGGAAAAGCCCGGGCGGCCCAACGGCTGTTTCCTGCTGCGGCGCAAATCCGGGTATGGTGTCGTGGTTCGTCAAGCAGGCTCTGCTTGATCTGAAGCGTGATCTGAAAATGGATGGTGCGGAGCCTTCCTCGCGCGATGAATGGGCCGCCTTGGCGCATCGTCTCGGCGTGAAGGGCATCCATATCGCCGAACGCGACACGCAACGTGCAAACACCCCCAAGCCGGCCGATATGTTCGTCAACACCTGGTCGGTCGAGGGTTTCGTGTCCGAAGGCCTGCAACCGGCAGAACTCGGCTGGGGCACGCATGAAAAATGGGTGCCTGCAAATGCCCGCACGCATGAGACGGGCTGTCAGGCCGCGATCTATCTGATGCAGCCGGGTGCCAATACGCGCGTCCGCACATGGACGCCCACGGCAGAGGCGCATTACGGGTTTCTCGTCACCCATAACGAGTCGATTTCCATCGCCGATTACTTCACGGTTCATGGGTCGGACGGCAAAGCGGTTTATCGCCCCACCTGCCATTATGCCTATCATCCCTGCGATGATGCCGTGCTGTCCTTGCATGAAATGTTTGGCAAGGAAGGCGAGCGGCAGGCGGATTGGAAAATTCTCGACGAGAAGGAAATCGTCGACGGGCGTGACGAGCTTGGCGTTTTTCTCTATGGCCACGCGAAAAACGCCTATTGGTTCGGCTCGCGCCTCTCGATTGAAGAGACGCGGAAACTCGCTCCCTATCAGAACGCGACGGGAATGCAGGTCACCTCCGCCGTGCTTTCCGGCATGGTCTGGGCGCTTGAAAATCCTGAAGCGGGAATTGTCGAGGCGGACGATCTCGATTTCCGCCGGTGTCTGGAAGTCCAGCGGCCTTATCTCGGGCCGGTCGAAGGCCATTATACCGACTGGACGCCATTGCATAACCGTCCGGGCCTGTTCCCCGAGGATATTGATACATCCGATCCATGGCAGTTCAGGAACGTGCTGGTTCGCTGATCCGGAGCTTCAGGACTGTATGTCTTGAATTTATACTCTCCCTGAATTAATCTAGCTAAGCTAGCTTAATTCAGGGGGTTACAATGCACGAATTCAGCACCTTTGACGCGAAGAACAAGTTCAGCGCGCTCCTCGATCTCGTCGAGAAGGGCGAGGAAGTGGTTGTCACACGCCACGGCAAGCGCATTGCGCGGTTGGTGCCGGAAATAGCGACACAACCTCTCCCCACACAAGAAGACGCCAAGCGCGCGGTCGACGGATTTCGGCAGCTCGCAAAGAAGGTCAGGCTTGATGGAATCTCGATCAAGGAATTGATAGAGGAGGGGCGCCGTTGAGTATCGTTCTCGATGCGTCAATGACGCTGGCATGGCTCTTCGAGGATGAGCAGACAGATCAGGTGCTTGCCACAATCAATCATGTCTATATGGGCGGCGCCAGTGTTCCGCCACTATGGCGCTACGAAGTTGCAAATGGTCTGCAAATGGCGATCCGGCGTCAGAGAATAACGCCGGATTATCGCACGAGGTGCCTCGACAAGATCGACGAACTGCCGATCACGATTGATCCGGATGGCGTGAGTGAAATCTGGTCCACCACCATCAAACTCGCTGATCTCTATCGTCTCACCGTTTATGATGCCGCCTATCTCGAACTCGCGCAGCGCCGCCGTCTGCCCTTGGCGACATTGGATGCAGCACTTTCAAAAGCTGCGCGCGAATCCGGCGTCGATCTGTTCTTCTGATCAAGGCAGTGTGAGCAGGCCCGCAGCACCCTCTTCGGTGCCGAACAGGAGCCGCTTTCCGGTGTTATCCCACGCAAGCGCGCTGATCCGTCCCTCGTCTTTCACAGCGTGACGCACGAGCAATTCGGCTCCGTCCGTCAGGCGGCAAAGCAGAATGCAGCTATCC
Source organism: Alsobacter soli (assembly GCA_945883115.1). Taxonomy (GTDB): domain Bacteria; phylum Pseudomonadota; class Alphaproteobacteria; order Rhizobiales; family Beijerinckiaceae; genus CAIUPE01. The sequence goes on along the minus strand of CAMCXA010000052.1, from coordinate 10,834 downwards.
TCGTATCCAATCGCCAAAATCATCGCTTTGGGGTGAAAAGCCACCTGGCTGACCTTGGAATGACGCACGCCGCATTCGCGCGGTGCCTTGCCCATCGGCCCGTCCTTGTCCTTGAACGGCCAGATAATGGCAGCATCCGCCCCCGAAGTCGCAAGCCAGAGCCCGTCATTCGACCATGAGAAGGATTTTGTCTTGGACGGATAGCCCGACATCCGCATGTCTTTCGCGTCCGGCAAGCGCCAGCCATGCAACATATTGTCCTGCATGGAGGTGACGACAAAGCGCCCGTCCGGCGAGGCGGTAATCGCCAGATGCGAGCCTTTCCATGCGAGCACTTCCGGCGCTGAATTGAGGTTCGGAAACCAGAGACTCGCGCCATTATAATGGCTGATCGCGAGGCGGTATCCCTTCGGCATGAAGGCGAGGCCCTGCGGCGTTGAGGGTGCCGTCCAATTTTTCACCTGCCCCTTGCCATCGCGCACGCTGACTTTTTTGCCGGTCGACCAGGCAAGTGAACCGCCCGCACCCGCGGCAATCGCATCAATCCAACCGCTTTGGTTCGTGGCAACAGCATCGATCACACCATCGGCGGAGACACGCATTACACAGCCATCATCGCCGCCCGTGATCAGACCATGCGCGTCGCTCGCGGCGACCAGAATACCCTTCGCGCCATGCGGTTGAAGGCGATGATTCTTCTCGACAAGGAGCACCGTGCCGTCGGCGAGCGCGAGCATCGCTTGATGGGCGGGAAAGGCCGCTGCCAGCACATGCGCACCGGCGGCAATCGGGGTCACGCTTTCTGTGAGCGAGGCGGGGGCGGTCGTATTCATGCTGCGCGGCAGGCCTCGACAGCCTTTTCAATCGCCGCACGGTTCAATCCGCGACCGATAAAGACCATTTTTGATTGGCGCTTCTCGCCCGGTTTCCAGTCGCTCTGCAGATCCCCATCCAGCAGCATGTGAACACCTTGAAACACGAAACGCTTCGGCTCGTCCTTGAACGAGAGAATACCCTTGCAGCGCAGGATGGTCGCGCCCTCTTTCTGCGTGAATTCCGTAATCCACGGCATGAACGTATCGGGGTCGAGATCATTCGGCACGGTAATCGCGACGGACTGGATATCATCGCTATGGTGATGATGGATATCTTCCAGAAATTCTGGCTCGATTTCCAGAATCCGGTCGAGATCAAACGCATTCCGGCCGAGCACGGCTTCCAGAGGCACAGCGGAGCGCGTCGTCCGGTGCAACGTCGCATAAGCGTTGATCGCGCGGATTTGAGCTTCCACAGTCGCGAGTTCGCTCTCGCTCACAAGGTCGGTCTTGTTCAGAATGATCACATCGGCAAAGGCAATCTGGTTTTTGGCCTCGGGCGCGTCTTTCAGGCGGTCACTCAGCCATTTGGCATCGACCACGGTGACAACGGCATCGAGCCGGGCCAGCGCCGAAACCTCTTCATCAACAAAAAATGTCTGCGCCACGGGTGCAGGGTCGGCAAGGCCGGTCGTTTCGACGATAATCGCGTCGAACGTGCCCTTACGCTTCATCAAACCTTCGATGATCCGGATCAAATCGCCGCGGACGGTGCAGCAAATGCAGCCATTGTTCATTTCGAACACTTCTTCATCCGCCCCGACAACGAGATCATTGTCGATCCCGACCTCGCCGAATTCATTGACGATCACGGCGAATTTCATGCCGTGCGGCTCGGTCAGAATGCGGTTCAGCAGCGTTGTCTTGCCCGCGCCGAGATAGCCGGTGAGCACGGTGACAGGGATTTTATCGGACATCTGCATCTCCAGAAACAAACTCGGGCGGCAACGATACAGATAGTGTCTCGTTGTCGTGAAGGTCTAGGGCAAAAGCGCCTTTTTCATCTCTCTTATATTGTTCTCCATCATCGCGATGTAAGACCCCGCAAGCCCATCTGGTGCTGAAAGTGCATCGGAATAGAGTTTTCCACCGATCTTGATATCTGTCTCCCGTGAAATCTGCTCGATCAGACGGGGATCTGTAACATTCTCGAGAAACATAGCCGGGATTTTCTCCGCCTTGATCTGCCGGATAATCTTCGCGACATCCTTGGCGGATGCCTCGGTTTCCGTTGAAACACCCTGCGGCGCGATCATTGTCATGCCATAGGCCTTAGCGAAATAGCCGAAGGCGTCATGCGATGTGATGAGTTTCCGGCGCTCCACAGGGATGGCCGTGATGCTGGCTTTGATCTCGGCATCAAGCGCATCAAGCTTGCTTTGATAGGCCGCTTCCCGTTGCGCGTAATCATTTGCGCCCTCGGGATCAATCTTCGCCAAGGCTGCGGCAATCGTCGTGGCGTAGCGTTTCACATTACCGACATCCTGCCACGCATGCGGATCAAGTCCGTCATGGCCGTGATCATCTTTGGATTTGATCGCGCTGATCCCTTTCGATGCCACCACCACCATCGGCTTGCGGCCCGAGGCTTTGATCAGACGGTCAATCCAGCCCTCGAAACCCAGCCCGTTCGTGACAACAAGTTTCGCTTCGGCGACCCGCTTGGCATCCTGTGGGGCAGGTTGAAACACATGCGCATCGGCATTTGCGCCCACGAGCGTGGAAACAGTCACGCGCTCGCCGCCAATTTCCTGAACGATATCACCCAAAATGGAGAAACTGGCGACAACCGGCACCTTGTCGTCCGCATACGCCGCTGAACCAAGCATCACGCTCAATACTAATGTTATAACATTGCAAAATCGAAACATCATACAGCTCCTTTGGACGAAAGTTAGCCTTCGAGATGGCGGCGAGGCAAAGCGGGCCAGAGCAGTCCGTTTCGTGCGCCAAGAATAATGGATAGAATATAGAGCGACCCGGCAGCGAGAATGATCGTCGGTCCGGTCGGCAGGCCGGCATGGTACGAGACCAGAATGCCCGCAGCGCTCGACACGATCCCGATCAGCGTTGCGACCCCGATCATGCCGCCGACATTCTCAGTCCAGAACCGGGCCGCAATCGCAGGCAGCATGATGAGTCCCACGGCGAGCAATGTCCCGAGCGCGTGAAATCCAGCCACGAGGTTCAGCACCACAACCACCAGAAAACCGAGATGAACCAGCGCGCCGCTCTTGCTCACGGAACGCAAATAGCCCGGATCAACGCATTCGAGCACCAGCGGACGATAGATCAGTGCGAGGAAAACGAGCGTCACCGTCGCACTTCCCGCCAGCAGAATAAGTGTCGGATCATCGAGCGCCAGCACGGAGCCAAAGAGCACATGCAGCAGATCAACATTCGATCCCTTGAGCGAGACGATGGTCACGCCACCCGCCAGTGACAGCAGATAGAACGAGGCCAGCGAAGCATCCTCTTTCAAAACCGTCACCCGCGTCACGAAGCCCGCGAGCAGCGCCACAACAAACCCGGCGATCAACCCGCCCATCGTCATGAAGCCAAGGCTCAGCCCTGCAAACAGGTAACCAATCGCGGCACCCGGCAAAATGGCATGCGCCATCGCGTCACCCACAAGGCTCATCCGGCGAAGCATCAGAAACACGCCAATCGGCCCCGCACCAAGCGAGAGTGCCAGCGCGCCGACAAGGGCGCGCCGCATGAAGTCGAATTCGACAAAGGGAGCGATCAGGAAATCATACATCATGTCAGGCAATGATCATGCAGCCCGCGTGCATTCATGCGCATCAGGTGAATGCGCCTCGATCATGCGGCGGGCGATCAGGAGATTTTCAGGCGTCAACACATCCTGCGTCGGGCCCCAAGCCACAGGCCCGCGAGCAATCAATAAAGCCTCGGGGAAAACCTCTTTCACAATCGTCATATCATGCAGCACAGCGATCACGGTCCGTTTTTCCGTATGCCAACGCTGAACGAGATCGAGAAGATCGCGTGCAGTCTTTGTGTCAATCGCCGTAAACGGCTCATCGAGCAGAATAACGGGAGCATCCTGCAAGAGAAGCCGCGCAAACAGCGCACGCTGCATCTGCCCGCCCGACAAGGTTGATAAGGCCCGATCTTCGAACCCTTCGAGGCCGACGGCTGAAATCGCATCCGCAATCCGGTGACGGTCCGCTTTGCTGATGCCGCCCAATACGCCTGACCGGCGCCAAAGCCCCATCGCGACGAGATCTTCGACTGCAATCGGAAAGCTCTGATCAATGGCGGCAGCTTGCGGCAAATAGGCGATACGGGCCTTCTCTCCGAGAGAAATCTGGCCGTCAAGCGGGCACAGTGCGCCGACAATCCCCTTCAGAAGCGTCGATTTGCCTGCTCCGTTGGGGCCAACCACCGCTGTCAGACTGCCTGCGGCAAACGCCCCCGATAAATGATGCACGGCGGGTCGCCGGTCATAGCCGAGCGTCACATTGGTAAACTGGATCGCAGAGCCTGATATCTCGTTCACAACAATACTCCGAATACGGCAGCCCATAGCAGCGCCAAAATCACCGCGGCTCCGGCAAGGCGTCCTGCAGCCGACATGCGGAGCAGTGACACGCCGGAACTCTGTCGTGGATGATGGTGGTGGTGCGCGTGCGACATCGAAATCCCAAATGGTGAATTCGATTTTCGATATCACGGGAAAAAGTGGCGGTAAAGAAAATTGTTACATTATAACATTTCATCCACGACGATCCAAAAGGAACGTCCGGGTATCAATCCCTCAGTTCCGGATCGGCTCCGTCTTGATCGCCCTTTGCATGAATATCATGAGCGCATAGAGGCTCAATGCCCCGAATGCTGTCATCAGGATCGCGGCAATCGTTCCGTTCAATCCGAAATAGCCTGCAATCGCCCACCCTGCCGCCAAGGAGACGCCAATCAGCTCGGTGCCCACCAGAATGGCAAGGCTGATCATTGTGATCAGGTTTGTCTTGTTGATTGAGCCGGATTTTGCCATCTCGTCATCCTCTGAATTCTGTCTTTCCGAGTAGCCTGCGCATCGCTTAATTGCAAGACCCGTCAGGCATCGCTTCCCCAATTCCAGAAGTCGATTCCCTCTTTTCGGTAGGCATTGGCGAGCACCATCCGGTGCACTTCCGTCGCGCCATCGACGAGGCGTGCCTGTCGCGCATAGCGGTAGATCCATTCGAGGATCGTATCTTTCGAATAGCCACGCGCGCCGTTGATCTGGATCGCCATATCCGCCGCCTTGTGCAGCGTATCGGCGACATGAACCTTCGCCATGGAAATCTCTTTCCGCGCAAAATCCCCCTGGTCGAGCTTCCACGCGGCCTGCATCACCAGCAATCGCCCGATCGCGATATCATGCGCCGTCTCGCCAAGCTTTAGCTGGATCGACTCGCGATCAATCAGCCGCATGCCGAAGCCTTCGCGGTGTTCGGCATAGTCCGCCGCAATCGCCATGCAACGCTTCGCCAGACCAAGCCAGCGCATGCAATGCGTCAGACGGGCAGGGCCAAGCCTGATCTGCGTCACCTTGAGGCCGTCGCCCACCTGCATCAGCACATTGTCATCCGACACTTCGAGCCCGTCAAAGGCAATCTCGCAGTGCCCGCCATGTTCTTCCGGTCCCATGATCGGAATACGCCGTACAATGCGCCAACCCGGCTGATCCCGATCAAACAGAAACGCCGTCAGCCCTTTTCGCGCATCGTCGGATGTGCGGGCGATCAGAATGAAATGCTTCGCTTCCGCCGCACCCGTAATATACCATTTGCGCCCATGGATCGACCATCCGCCTGCCTTCCGCTCCGCCCGTGTCTGGATCATCGCCGGGTCGGATCCGCCGCCCGGCGCCGGCTCCGTCATGGCGAAGGAAGAGCGGACCTCGCCATCGACAATCGGCTTCAGCCAGCGTTGTTTTTGCGCCTCGGTGCCGACGCGGGCCAGAATACTCATATTCCCGTCATCGGGAGCGGCGCAATTCATCGCCACCGGTCCGAACAGGCCGTAATTGGCTTCCTCGTAAAAAGCGGCGCGACCCACAATGGAAAGCCCCATGCCGCCCCACGCCACCGGCGCCTGCGGCGCCCACACTCCCGCCTGTTTGGCATGCGCTCGGAGTGTCTCGAGCCTGTCCAGTCGGATATTCTCATGCGCGTCGAAATTCGCCGGATCAGCTTCGAGCGGAATGGCATGGTCGCGCACAAAAGCACGCACTCGGAGCCTTAAGGCATCAAGATCGGGCGGGAGCGAAAAATCCATTCTGAAACCTTTATCGAGACTGCCGAGCCGCTATCTTGGTGGTTTGAGCGAAAAGGTCAAATGAAGGCGGTTTGCTGCTCGCGTGTCTTTGCCTCAGCCAAGCCCTTTGCCGTCATGCACCAATGTGCCAATCAGGAGACTGATCCCGATCATGGCGAGAAAGGCTGCGGCCAGCACTTCCAGAACGCGCGCCGTTGTGAGTGCCCCTTGACTGTCGATCCGGCCCGCCAGTCGTGTTGCCGTGCGCTTGGCGAGAATGGCTAAAGCTGCGAGCCCGCCGGTCGTCAGTGCCGTTCCAAGCGCCATCACCAATGCGGCCAGAACCCCGATGCCCAGCACGTTTTGTGACAAGGCGAAAACCAGCACGATAATCGCTCCGGAGCACGGCCTGATCCCCGCCGCCAACACCGCCGCAACGGCCCCTTTGAGTCCTGATCCTTCAACCGCAACAGGCGCATGATGATGGGTGCAGGCCTCGCCCTCGTGATGGTGATGATCATGCCCGTGGTGGTGGTCGTGCGCGTGTTGGTGACCAGAGGCAGAGCCGAGTGCCGCGAGACTGCCCGATTTCTGCCAGAGCAGCACAAGACCGACCACGCCTATGGCTGCAAATGACAACGCCTCGATGAGGGTGGCAACCTCGCCCATGCGCGCCGCCGTCGCATTCAGCAAAATCGACAGCACGCCAACCAATGCAATCGCAACGATAGCCTGCAGCAATGCCGCGGCAAGCGCCATCAGCACGGCGCGCGTGATAGCCTGATCGCGCGCCATACCATAGGCGGCGATAACCGCCTTGCCGTGTCCCGGACCCGCCGCGTGAAACACACCATAGCCGAAACTGAGCGCGAGCAACGTCCAGATCGCCGCCGGATCGGTCGACAATAGGCTGATCGCGCCGGTCATCGCCTTCGAAAACGCGCTTTGAACGGAAAGAATCGCGTTTGACAGGCGATCCATTCCACCGCCACCTTCTTTCATGCCGACGCCGAACGGACTTTTCGGCATGGCCTGCCCGCCATCGCCCATTCCGAGCAGACTGCCGATGAGGCCACCTGCTGCCAGCATGATCAGCAACGCGGCAAGCGCGATGATCACCGTTCTCAGAAGTTGGCGTCTGGCTGGCGTCGGATGATGCGAATGGGAGGCGGTCATCGGCTGTTCTTTCAGGGGCATGCAACGAGGACGCGGGACGCAAATTGCGCGCCGTAATCGCTTCCGGAACTCAGCGTGTTGAAAAATGTCTCGCCCATCGCCTGCAAATTTGCGGTCTCCGGCGGCTTCGGGCGGGTGACCGTCAGGCTGCATCCTGCAGGCGCGCCGGCGAGCGTCACGGGGTCGGGCTTCTCGTTGAAGGAGAACGACACGAAATAGGTCGGGTCATACATTTCGACCCAGAGCGTCCGGGCGGCTTTGATCGCGGTCGCCAGAGGAAGTGTGAAATGCAGCGTCAGATTCTTGCCGTCAAATTCAAGCCAATAGTCCTTCGGCGCGGCAAATTTCTGCTTCTTGCCATCTGCCTTCACAACCGTGAAATAATTGAACTCGATCAGCGATTCCGTATTGATCTTGGCCAGTTCCTGCAATTCCTCGCGGGATGTCGTGCCATCCTGATTGGTATCGAGGCCTTGAACCGCGAAGGCGGAATAGGCTTCATCAAACGACCATGCGTGACGCACGCCCTCGACCTGACCGTTTGGATCATAGGCAATCTCCGACGTCATCGTCACCCAGACATGCGGGTGCGCCCAAACCGGACGATTCAGCATCGCATTGGTTATCAGAAACGCTGCAAGAAAGAAAAATGCGCGCTTGATACCGATTATTGACCGCTTTTCCGCCATTGGATTCCTGCAATCTAGCCGCTCGCCGCGTGAAGTGATTCGACGTTTTTAATCCTGATCTCGAAGCATGGCAAAAAACAGGCGGTCAGACGCGTCGCAAGTCTCAAGAATCGCCGGAATGCACGCCTTCGAAAACATCCCTGAGCGCAAGATTCACCCCGATATCCGGCAACCGGATTTCCGCCTCGAGGCCGGAATATTCAAGTAGCGACCAGCCAATATCACCATCCCGCATATGGACTGTTACGCACGGTGTCTCGGTGTCGCACAGAAGGATGACTTGAATTGAACGGACAGCCTTGTATTCGTCGATCTTTCGAAAGCGGTCAAAATTCATGGTCGACGGCGACAAAACCTCGATCACAAGATAGGGCGACACGGCAACGAGCCCTTTCGGGTCCGCCTCACCGCACTGAACCGTAACATCCGGTCGCCTTATGCTTCGGCCACGGGTCACAAGCGCGATATCATCCGTCGACGGACGGCACGGCCCGCGCCGTAATTGCTGATGGAGTGTGGCAAGAAAATTCACCACGATCCGGTCATGGCGCTGCGTCGCACCTGTCATGCTTTTCAGCGGCAGGACGGGAATTCCGTCGACCAGCTCGTAATTCTTGTCCTGCAACGACTGCCAGTCGAGAAACTCGTCGATTGTCATGGGCTTTTGCGCCGTCTGTGCCATTCCGGAACTCCTGAGCGAACCAACCGTACACTAACATAAGATCAGCACCGATAAAACTTCAAGAGAGGGGATGGCATGGGCGCGGAAATCAATTAGACTATGCTTGACCCTTCGGAAGTTGTTCTCCCTTGAGGATGAAAATTCAGATGAATGATGCCGCCTCGGCCATCAGCCTTGATGACAAATATGACCTCGCCAAGTCGCGTGTTTTCATCACGGGCACGCAGGCGATTGTCCGCCTTCTTCTGACCCAACACGAGCGCGACCGGCGTGCCGGACTGAACACTGCGGGGTTTGTTTCGGGCTATCGTGGCTCCCCGCTTGGCGCGGTAGATACCCAGATTCTGCGCGCTGCCGAGCATCTCGCGCCGCGCAATATTCTGTTTCAGGCAGGCATCAACGAGGAAGTCGCGGCGACCGCATGTTGGGGCACCCAGCAGGCCGAGATGCGCGGCGAAGGGAAATATGATGGCGTCTTTTCCATCTGGTACGGCAAAGGCCCCGGCGTTGACCGCGCGGGCGATGCGCTCCGCCATGCGAACATGGCCGGAACCTCGCCGAATGGCGGTGTTCTCGCGATTATGGGCGATGATCACACGGCTGAATCCTCCACCATCGCCCATCAGTCGGAATTCGCCTTTGTCGATCTGATGATGCCGATTTTCAGCCCTGCCGGCGTTCAGGAAATCATCGATTACGGAATCTACGGCCTTGCACTCAGCCGTTATGCCGGAATCTGGTCGTCGCTGAAAGGCGTCAAAGACACGATTGAATCAACCGCCGTGATTGATGGCGCGATTGACCGCGTGTCGATTATCAAACCTGATTTCGTCCTGCCGCCGGGCGGCTTGAATATTCGCCCGCGGGATGGCTTCCTGACGATGGAAGCACGGTTGCACGAACAAAAACTACCCGCAGCTCTGGCCTTCATTCAGGCCAATAGGCTGAACCGTGTTATCGTAGGTGGCGGACAAGCACCAAAGCTCGGGATTATCACCTCCGGCAAGTCCTATCTCGATGTTCGCCAGGCGCTCGACGCTCTCGGCATCGACGAAGCCCGCGCCGCCGAGATCGGATTGACGGTTTACAAAATCGGCTGCCCTTGGCCGCTGGAACCGCAGGGCCTGCGCGCCTTTGCCCGCGGGCTTGATATGGTGATCATTGTCGAGGAAAAGCGTTCCCTGATCGAGACTCAGGTGCGGGAAATTCTCTACGGCATGACCAATGCCCCCGTCTGTGTCGGCAAAAAGGACGAAGACGGGAAAATCCTGTTTCCCTCCATTGCCGCCCTCGACTCCAATGACATCGCCATTGCCATCGGCGAGCGCGCCTTGAAATTCTGGCCGCGCGACGAGTTGCGCACGCGCGTCGAGCGGTTGAAGGTCACGCAGAAACATCTCGCGGAAACGGTTTCAATCGCCTCCCGCACACCACATTTCTGCTCCGGCTGTCCGCATAATTCCTCGACCGTCGTTCCCGAAGGCATGCGCGCCTATGCGGGCATTGGCTGCCACACGCTCGCTTTGTGGATGGATCGCAGCACGGAAGGCTTCACCCAGATGGGCGGCGAAGGCGCCAATTGGGTTGGCGAAGCCCCGTTCTCGACGCGTAATCACGTCTTCCAGAACATGGGGGACGGCACCTACACCCATTCCGGCACGACCGCGATCCGTTTTGCTGTCTCGTCCGCCGCCAACATCACCTATAAAATCCTGTTCAACGATGCCGTCGCCATGACAGGCGGGCAGGGGCTTGATGGCGGCCTCACCATCGACGCGCTGGCGCGTCAATTGGCTGCCGAAGGCGTCCGCCGCATCGCGCTCGTCACCGACGAAACCGACAAATATCCCGCGGGGCTTGTCTGGCCTGAAATCCTCACTTTGCATCATCGCCGCGACATTGACGCGGTGCAACGCATGCTCGCCGATGTCAAAGGCGTGAGCGCGATGATCTATGACCAGACCTGCGCCATCGAGAAACGCCGTCGCCGCAAGCGCGGTGTGATGCCCGACCCTGACAAGCGCGTCATCATCAACGAGCTGGTTTGCGAAGGCTGCGGCGATTGCAGCGTCGCGTCGAATTGCGTCTCGGTCCAGCCGGTCGAAACCGAGTTTGGCCGCAAACGCCTGATTGACCAATCCAATTGC
>CAMCXA010000051.1 GCA_945883115.1 Alsobacter soli | reverse complement strand
CCATTTAAGGAGTGCGGCCAAGACGTGTTTGGTGCCTAGCCACTGCGCCAAGGGTAACCCTATAACGTGCAATATCAATACGTTATCAGGTTTCAAACAGATATCAAACACCTTTCTGTGGTACACCCGCTGGTACACCGGGCTGGAATGGTCTTTTCCGAGGGCCGAGGTCAAAGGACCGAGAGCGTCCCTCCATCAGGCAACTGACCTTTCAACCATTACCGGCTGACCACCGCCCCCGGTCTACCGCAGGATGATCACAGGCAGGCATGATGGTCAGGGGGCTTGCCTCTTTCGTCCTCTGTCCATTGCCTAACGCTGCTGGTAGCGCGCCAGCGGGTCCCTTGGGCAAAATCTGAAACTTTTTCCGATCTCTTTCCCGTGACCCCATACCCCGTATTTGGGGGCGGTGCTTTGGCATTCGACCCCTTTAGACACGGTTTTTCGTGGGCTGTGAATAAGGCGGGTGATTCTGTCGGTTCCCCTTTTTCAAGAATTTGGGTCGAGGTACCGGGAGGGGGCGAGTTGCTTAATGGCGAAATCTTCTACTCATTAAAGGAAGCGCAAATCATCATCGAAAAATGGCGTAGCTATTACAATAAACTCAGACCACACAGTTCATTGGGTTATCGACCTCCCGCACCCGAAGCGATCATTCCAATAGACCAAACGCTAACCATGCATTAACATTCAAATTGGACCACCTTGTGGGGGCAGACCAGCCTGTCTTGTCTGCTCGCAGGTTCGCATAGCGTCTACAATGTCCCGCCATACGTCTGTTATGCCCCAAATTGAGTAAGCAAACACACGCCACGGGCGAAAGCACCAGCGGTAATGGTTTGGCGTGACCGCACGGGTTCTGACAATATTGGACTTGAACAAGTGCGCCGAGCACGCCTAAAATAGGCGTAGCCGATTAAACCGAGGGAAGAATGACCACGATGAAGCCTGTAAACCCCGAAGACCGTCGCGTTGCCAATATTTTCGAGACGCCGTTCACGCCCTTTGTTTATGAGGATGGCAGAACGGATGGCGACGCGGTGTTGCAGCTCAAAACGGATTTGCCGCTCGGTGTGGGCTTCCATGTCTATCGCATGCCCGCAGGCCTCACCACGCGGCCGCACGAGCATAATGGCGACGAGCAATTCCTGATCCTCGAAGGTGAATTGATCGAGAACGACGGCACCCGCTTTAAAAAGGGCGATCTCGTCTGGCTGAGAGGCGGCACCCAGCATTGCTCCTATTCGCCGGAAGGTTGCCTGCTCGCCGTGCACATTGCAGGTGTCGAAAAGTCACTCGATTAGAGCACTGCCGTCACCCTGACACGATCAGATCGGGCGATTGAGCAACCCGTTCTCGTCAAAATGCTTCGGGAAGAAAGCTTTCGCGCAGGTGAACACCGTGCGCAAGGCTTCGTCCCGCGAATAGGGTTTGCTCATCGTCGTCAGATCGAGCCACACACCTTCGGAAACGACCCGAATAATCCGCGTCACCAGATCCACCTCGAAGCGGTACCCGCCCTCGTCGATCAGGCGCTCGCAAATCCCTTTTAACGTCGCCGCATAAAGCCGGTCATTCGATCCGCATTTTTCCATATAGATCGGCCGGCTTTGCGCCTCGCCCCAAAACGAGCACCACGCATTCAGTCGATTGGGTTCACAAATCTTCTCGTTAAAATCCGCCCGCAACAAAGCATCAAGCTGCATCGCCGCCGATCCGCCAGCCTCCGAAAGCGCAGCCTGCCAATTCTCGCGATATTCATCCGCAAGAAACATAAGCGTCTCAGTCAGCAGTCTTTCCTTCGTCTCGAAGTGGAAATTCACCAGACCATGCGAAAGCCCCGCAGCCTTCGCCACCGCCGTCATGGTTGTCCGCGCATAGCCAAGTTCCGCCAAAGTCCTGATCGTCGCCTCGATCAGCTGTTCGCGACGACGCTCCCTGCTCGCCTTGCGCGGCAAAGGGGATTCCGGTTGAGTTGTCGCTATCTCGGCAGCTTGCGTCATTCGCCTTCTTTAGCGGAATCTATCGCGTTTGTAAGCCCTCACCCTGCACACCAACCAATTCCAACGGGCAAGACTTATTTTGATTGACAGTTCAGTCAAAATAATTTGTCATCGTCAAAAGCGGAGAACTGTTCGCCCCGTCACTCCTGAACCGGGGCGCATTTTCCGTCGTAACTGAGCCGAATAGTCATGACCAAGCGCAATATCCGCGACCTCACAAAATCAAACGCCCATTTCAAATCCGCGCTCAAGCGCCTGCCGCTCGGTGTTGCGTCGACATTTCGCTATTGGGGTGATGATCGCACGATCTATGTCCACCATGGCAAGGGCGGCCGCACATGGGATATCGATGATAATTGCTATGTCGATTACCGGCTCGGCTATGGCCCCGCAATCCTCGGCTATGCCGATGAACGCGTTGACGCAGCCGCCATAAAAGGCATGGAAGTCGGCGGTGTCTTCGCTCTGTCGACCGAGCGCGAACTCATTGTCGCCGACCGCATGGCAAAGATGGTACCGGGCATTGATCTCGTCCGCTATTCGAACAGCGGCACCGAAGCAGTGATGGCCGCCCTGCGTCTCGCCCGCGCCTATACCGGCAAAGACAGCTACATTTTGATCGAGGGCGGCTATCATGGCCTCTTCGATGCCGCCATGTGGATGGCAAAGATGGACGATTGGAACCCGGAAAGTGGTCTCGATCCCGTCAAAGCTCCCTATTCGCAAGGCGTCCCGCAGCGTTTGAAAGACCTCGTCTATCTCACCCCGATGAACGACATCAACCGGCTCGAGGACATCTTCAAAAAGAGCAGCGAACATATCGGCGCGATGCTGATCGAGCCCATGATGGGGAATTGTTGCGCGATTTCCGCCACAACAGAATTCGTCAAAGCCGCGCGCGACCTCTGCGATAAATATGGCGTGCTCCTGATCATCGACGAAGTGAAAACCGGGTTTCGTGTCGCACGCGGCGGCATCCAGTCCCTGCATGGCGTGATTCCCGATATCAGCACCTTCGCCAAAGCGATGGCCAACGGCTATCCCATCGCCGCAATCGGCGGGCGCGAAGATATCATGCGGACATTCCGCTATGGCGGCGCGGCCCATGGCGGCACCTACACGGCGCATTCGGTATCGTTGGCCGCCGCTGAATGTTGCCTGCAAATCCTTGATGAAACACCCGCCCTTGAAACCATCGCAGCCTATGGCGAAAGATTGAAAGCTGGCATCAAGACAATCCTTGACGACCGCAAGATCGTGCATTCCTTCTCCGGCCATTCGTCCATGTTCGGGATCTTCTTCGCGCCGGAACCGCCCGATAATTACCGCGCATGGAAATTGTCGGACTATAGTTTCTACGACAAAATGGCCTATCATCTGCACGATCTCGGCATCATCTGCGAACCTGATTCCCGCGAACCCTGGTTCATGTGCGAAGCCCACGACCAGTCCTGCCTCGATGACACGCTCAAAGCCGTCGCTGCCGCCGTCGATATGACGCTTGAGCAGGTCGACGAAGAAAAGCGCGCATAGGCCTGCCGGAGATCATCATGAACCATCACCCATCCCCGCACCCCGCATCACCACGGCTCAATTTCTGCCCGCCCTCCCTTCCGGCGCGGTCCTATTTCGATGAGGCATGGTTCCTTCAGGAACAAAAAAACATCTGGGCCAAAAACTGGGCCTATGTCGGCCGCGCAAATGATTTCAAACCCATGACCATGCGCCGCCTGTCGGTTGCGGGCCAGAACATCATCCTGATCAAAGACCGCGACGGCGCGATCACCTCGTTCCACAATACCTGCCGCCATCGCGGCTCGGAATTATGCACTGTTGCCGAGCGTGCGCTGAATTCCCGATTGGTCTCATGCCCCTATCACCAGTGGAGCTATGATTTTTCCGGCAATCTCGTCCGCACGCCCTTTGTCTCGACGACCGATGATTTCGTCAAAGAAGATCACGGCCTCTTTCCCGTTCACGTGAAGGACTGGAACGGATGTGTCTTTGTCTGCCTTGCTGACACACCCCCCGATTTCGCGGGCGTTCCCGATGTCGGCCTGTCAGTGTTCGACAATTGGCCCATGAAGGATCTCGTGACCGGGCATACCATGGTCAAGGAACTCGACTGCAACTGGAAAATCTTTTGGGAAAATTTCAGTGAGTGCCTCCATTGCCCCGGCATCCACCCCGAACTCTGCGACATGGTTCCCCTTTACGGGCAGGGCATCATGTCTCCCACGGAGGCCATTGACTGGACACCCGATACCACCCCGCCCGAACGCACCCTGAAGCAGGGCGCCCGCAGTTGGACGATGAACGGAGAAGCCTGCGGCCCTGAATTCCCCGATTTGTCGGATGATCAGCGCAAGGCCGGATATCTTTTTGCGACACTCCTCCCCACAATGTTCATCGTCGCCCATGTCGATTATGTCCGAATTGTATCCCTGACACCGCTTGGCCCCGAGCGGACGGAACTGAAGGCCGAATGGCTGTTCCCCGCTGCGACGCTCAATGCAGACGGGTTCAACCTTGCCAATGTGACGCAATTTGCCAGCATCGTCATGCTGCAAGACGGTGCCGCCTGCGAAATGAACCAGCGCGGATTGAAAAGCGCAAAATTCGAAAACGGCACCTTGATGCCGCAGGAATTCGAAGTCTTCAAATTCCATGAATGGATCAGAAAACACCTCGGATCAAACGAGAAACCGGAGGCCGGACAATGAACGCCCCTGCGCAAAACTCCGCCTTCATCGACATTCCCGAACATTGGGATCGCCGCGGCTTACCCGCATGGAGCTATCACAGCGACGAATTGTTGAAGCTCGAAATTACAGAGATTTTCCACCGCCATTGGCAAATCGCGGGGCACATCAGTGACCTCGCGGAAAACGGCGATTACTTTACTCTGGACATCGCCAATGAGCGGGCGCTCATCGTGCGCGGTCAGGATGGCATTGTCCGCGCCTTCAACAATCTCTGTCGCCATCGCGGCGCACGCGTCGTTGCGGATGAGAAGGGGCATTGTAAAAACGCCATTGTCTGCCCGTTTCATGGCTGGGTCTATAATCTCGACGGGTCCCTTCGCGGCCCGGCCCGGCCGAAATCCTTCGGCGATTTTGACAAACAGGCCTTCGGCTTGAAACCCATCGACATCGAGATCTGGCACGGCTTCATCTTCATCCGGTTCCAGTCAGGAGCGCAAGGCTCCGTTGCCGAGACATTTGCTCCCTTCGATGACGAACTGACCGCCTATCGCACAGATGAGCTTGTTCCGACCGCGGGCTTTTACACCGCAACAAGCCCGGTCAATTGGAAATCGGTCAAAGATGTCGACAATGAGGGCTATCACGTTGCGATGGCGCATCCCGGACTGCAGGATCTTTACGGCGCAGGATATCGGGACCGTTTCCATGGCAACGGCCTCAGCAGTTCGATGGGCCCCTATAATCCCCACGCCGGGCGGCGCTGGAGTGTCAAGAAATACGTGTCCATTGCGCCTGACCAATCATGGTTGCCGCCCGAAAAACAAAAACTCTGGGGCTATTATGGCCTGTTCCCCAATGCCGTTCTCGCGGTCACACCGGAACTGGTGCAATTTTATCAGGAATTTCCGGTTTCAATTTCAAGCACGCTCCAACGCGGCGCGATCTATCGCCGTCCTGTTGAAAGCCGTCAGCAGCGTCTCGCCCGCTATCTCGCGCTTCGGATTGACCGCGAAACCTCGAATGAAGATCGCCAACTCACCATCTGGTCCAATGAATCAATGAAATCCGCCGCTTTCGAAGGCTTCCATCTTTCCGATCTCGAATATGGCGTCCGCAATTATCACGATCAACTGCGCAAAGTCATTCCCGTCCTGAACCTCGATGAGGCACCGCGCGAGGGACAGATTGCCGATCTCAACGCATCACTCCATTCGAACCGATAAGGCTGTCAAAGACTGAAAACTATTTTTGTTAAGTGCGTTGTTGAAATTCAAAAAGCAGGCATACTGCACATCAGAAAAAAATCCGGGGAGGATTAAAAATGACGAAATTGACCAGACGTTCTGCTTTAAGCTTGATCGGTGGCGCCGCCATCGCAATGCCCTTCATCAATCGAAGCGACGCGGCAACCAATGTCGTGAACGTCTACAATTGGGCCGACTATATCGGCACAAACACACTCGCGGATTTCGAGAAAAAGACCGGCATCAAGGTGCGCTACGATACATACAGCTCGCAGGAGGAGATGCAGGCCAAAATGTTGGCCGGCAAGACCGGATATGACGTTGTCGATATGGCGGGTATAGACTTGCCGCGCTTCATCAAGGCGGGCATTTATCTCAAGCTCGACAAAACCAAACTGCCAAGCTGGGGTAATCTCGACCCTGAGATCATGAAAATTCTCGACGCGTGGGATCCCGGCATGGAACACGGCATGCCCTATATGTGGGGCTCCGTCGGCTACACCTACAATATCGATATGGTCAAAGCGCGCATTCCTGATGCCGATATGGAATCGCTCGACCTGCTTTTCAAGCCGGAGAACGCTGCCAAGCTGGCCGATTGCGGTATCTCGATCCTCGACACCCAGACGGATGTTTTCCACCTCGCCCTCCGCTATCTCGGCAAGGATGGCAACACGCAAAATGTCGCCGATTACAAGGAGGTCCTTGAACTCTTCAAACCGATCCGGAAATATATCCGGACCTTCGACAACACAAACTATTTGAACGCCATTGCGAACAAGGAACTCTGTGCTGTCAATAATTGGTCCGGCGATTACGCAACCGCGAAGGCCCGCGCGAAAGAAGCCAATGTCGAACTCAATCTCGGCTATTTCGTCCCGAAAACCGGCGCTCCTTTGTGGGGTGACTGCATGTGCATTCCCGCCGATGCGCCGCATAAGGAAAATGCGCACCAATTCATTGAATTCCTTCTGCAACCGGAAGTCATTGCCGATTGCACGGCGACCACAAATTACGCCAATGCGAACTTGGCCTCCAAAAAACTGATCGATCCGGAAATCTTGGCCAACCCCGCTGTCTACCCGGATGCCGCAACGATGGCGCGGCTTTGGGCGCCGAAGCCGTTGAGTGATAAACTCACACGGGAAATGAGCCGGGCCTTCTCGAAATTGAAATCGAAGTAATCCCAAGGGCGCTCCGGAAACGGGGCGCCCTCTCTCTTTGGCTCACCGCACTGACTGGTTTTTGAGATGCATGCGTCCGACCTTCAACGCCCCGACCCGCTGATCCGGATCGAACACCTGACAAAGCAATTCGGTGACTTCACTGCAGTCGACAATGTCTCGATCGGGATCGAGAAAGGTGAATTATTCGCTCTCCTCGGCGGCTCCGGTTGCGGAAAAACAACGCTGCTGCGGATGCTCGCAGGTTTTGAAACACCCAGTGCCGGCCGCATTTTCATCGATGGTAAGGACGTAACCAACAGCCCGCCCTATGAGCGGCCGGTCAATATGATGTTCCAGTCCTATGCGCTCTTTCCGCATATGAGCGTCGAAAAAAACGTCGCTTACGGCTTGAAACACGAGAATATGACAGACGCGCAGCGGCGTGATCGCGTCAGGGAAATGCTTGATCTCGTCCAGTTGACGCCTTTGGCGGGCCGCAAGCCACACCAGATTTCCGGTGGCCAGCGCCAGCGCGTGGCTCTTGCGCGCGCGCTCGCAAAACAACCCAAAGTCCTGTTGCTCGATGAACCATTGGCAGCGCTCGACAAAAAACTGCGCGAACACACCCAGTTCGAGATCGCCAACATCCAATACAAAACCGGCATCACCTTCGTCGTCGTCACCCATGATCAGGAAGAAGCGATGACCTTGGCAAGTCGGATCGCCGTCATGGACAAAGGAATTGTCCGGCAGATCGGCAGCGCAACAGACGTTTATGAATATCCCAATAGCCGCTTCGTCGCCGGTTTCATCGGCTCGATCACGATGTTCGAGGGCGTCGTAACAGAAAGCAACAAGACCCACACCCTCGTTGAAGCCCCCCAAACAGGCGGCATCATTCGCGCCCGCGCAGATCAACGACTGAGCCCGAACCAGAAGGTCACCATCGCTGTCCGGCCGGAGAAAATCGCACTCAGCCGCGAGCGCCCGGAAAACGAGGCGAATGTGCTCTCGGGCATCGTTCAGGATCTCGGCTATTTCGGAAAAGACTCGCTCTATCGCGTCAAGCTCCCGTCCGGCCTCGTCCTCTCGGTCAACAGCGTCAATTCGCGCCGCGCCGGCGAGAATGAGCGGATCGCCCAATGGGAGGATCAGGTCTGGCTCTCCTTCGATCCGTCTTCCGTCATTCTGCTGACGGAGTGATCACATGGCCTCGGGCAGCGCGCATTTTCGTCTGAAGCAGTGGTTTCATCGCACCGGATGGCGCAGCACCATTATTGCGACGCCCTATGTGTGGCTGCTGGCCTTCTTTTTCCTGCCCTTCCTGATTGTCCTCGTGATGAGCCTCGCCACCCAGGCCGATGTCTCGCCGCCTTTTGCCTTCGGTGCCGAGTGGCCCTATGTCACCTTCGACAACATTGCCCGCTTGTTCGAGGATAGCCTCTACATCCGCGCCTATTTGATTTCGATCTCGAACGCCGCCATCACAACCGTTATCTGCCTGATCATCGGTTACCCGATGGCCCTGTGCCTGACACGTGTCGGAAAAACATGGCGCAATATTTTTCTCATGCTGGTCATTCTGCCATTTTGGACGTCGTTTCTCTTGCGCGTCTATGCGTGGATTGGCCTGATGGGAACCAATAGCTGGTTCAACAAGGGTCTCACATTTCTTTACAACACGCTCGTCCCCTCCGGCTCCACCCTGACATCTATCCCGATGATGAACAGCAATTTCGCCGTCATTCTTGTCATGGTCTACTGCTATTTGCCTTTCATGGTTCTGCCGCTTTACGCCAATCTCGAACGGCTGGACTTCACCCTGAACGAAGCCTCGATGGATCTCGGCTCTCGTCCCTGGCGCGTTTTTCTCGATATCACGCTGCCGCTCTCCATCCCCGGCATCATCGCCGGCGGCTTGCTCGTCTTCATTCCCGCATCCGGCGAGTTTGTTATTCCGAGCCTTGTCGGCGACGCCTCCGACCCCATGATCGGGCGCGTGATCGGCGATGAATTCACTGCCGCGCGGGATTGGCCCATGGCCTCCACCGTTGCAGTCGCCTTGCTCATCCTGCTCGTCCTGCCGACAATGGCCTACACGCATTTTGACTCGAAGGCGCAAGCAGCCCGGGAGCCGAACCCATGAATCGCCGCCCGGTTTTCCTTATCACGTGCCTCTGTTTCGGATTTGCATTCTTCTATATTCCGATCCTGTCGATCATTGTCTTCTCGTTCAACAAATCGCGCTTGGTCTCGGTTTGGGGCGGGTTTTCGACCCAATGGTACGGCAAGCTCTTTGAAAACGACCAGATCATCGAAGCCGCCAAACTCTCCCTCTCCATCGCCCTCGTCAGCGCGACGATTGCCACCATTCTCGGAACCATGGCCGGTATCGCGCTAGCGCGCTTCAAGAGGTTCCGCGGCCGCACGCTCTTCTCCGGCTTGGTAACCGCTCCCCTGATCATGCCCGAAATCATCACCGGCATCTCGTCCCTGATGCTGTTTATCCTGATGGCGGACTGGATCGGCTGGCCCGGCGAGCGAGGCTTTACCACCGTCACCATCGCGCACATCACCTTCTCGATGACCTATGTCACCACAATTATTCACGCGCGGCTATCATCCACCGATATTTCGATCGAGGAAGCCGCCTTGGATCTCGGGTCGCGGCCTTGGCAGGTCTTGACGGATATCACTCTGCCCGTCATCGCTCCTGCCTTGTTGTCGGGGTGGTTGCTGGCGTTCACGATTTCCATTGATGATGTTGTCATCACCAATTTCACAACCGGTCCGGGCGCGACAACATTGCCGATCCTGATCTGGAGCAAGGTCAAACTCGGCGTAACGCCGGATATCAACGCGCTCGCAACAATGATTATTCTGATCGTCGGCGTCCTTGTCGTAACCGCCGGGATCATCATGCACCGGGCAGAAGCCCGCCGCGAGCGTGATATCCAGATGGCCATCAACGCCAATACGTGAGATCGGGGCAAAAGTGATCACGCTGGAAACGGACGAGGACAGACATCAAGCAAGTCTGCTCATGACAGCACCGGGCCCCGAAGGCTCGGGCCGCATCCGTTATGCTGCCGCCATGTACTTTTTCCAGCGCGGCATGCTGAGCGAAGCAGCGCTGGAACTGTTCCGGATCAGCTCGGCAATCGATCACGAAGATCCCCTCATATCGATCAAACTGCACAAGCTCGATTCCGAGATCCCTCGGATCGGCGGATAAAGAAGGGCTTTCCATCAGCGATAGCAGAGCCGCTTACCGAGCCCCTCCCTACCGGATGAAACTCTCCACAAACCCCTCGCCGAACCCCATCGCGGTGTAATGCTTGCGGCAGAGATCGATCTTGGTGAACACATCCTCAAAACCCTGCACCGCGCCGTCTGGATCGACATAGATCATCGCGCCATTCACCTGGAACATCGTGATCATTTCCGGCACACCCGCATCCACCACCCGCGTATGCGTCTCGCCCGGCGGCTCATAGACATAAGAACCCTCGGTCGCGACCCAATCATGTTCGAGATAGCGCCACGAACCCTTCAGCACAAAGCCGTGCACCGGCTGCGGATGGCGATGGCGGGAGAGGACCCCCGATTTCCGCACCCGGAGCAAATTGACCCAATAGCCGCGGCTGGCCGAGAGACAGAGCGGACGAAACCACACATTCGTCGCCTGCGGCACCCAGAGCCTTTCATCCTCTGGCACCGCATGGGGGATCACAATATCCGCAAACGCGTCCTGCGGTTGCGGGTGGCGATAGGGAATCCGCGCCGTCGCATCATCTTCGGTCGGGCGGTTCAAGGTGAGGTCCGGCTGGTTCATGTCATTCTCCTTATTGCGCGGAATACCCGCCATCAATC
The DNA here is from genome assembly GCA_945883115.1 of Alsobacter soli. Taxonomy (GTDB): domain Bacteria; phylum Pseudomonadota; class Alphaproteobacteria; order Rhizobiales; family Beijerinckiaceae; genus CAIUPE01. The sequence continues at coordinate 6,586 of CAMCXA010000051.1, read as the reverse complement.
GGCACAAGTGCTCCGGTCATGAAACGCGCGGCATCCGAGCAAAGATGCACCACCGTGCCCGCCAAGTCTTCCGGCTTGCCCCAGCGCTTCATCGGCGTGCGCGCCAGAATATAGCCGCCGCACGCGCTTCGTCCGCCCTTACCCCTTCCGTCAGGCCGGTCTCGATCCAGCCCGGCGCAATCGCATTCACCCGTATTCCCTCGCCGGCCCACGCGACCGCGAGCGATTTCGTCAACTGCACAATCGCCCCTTTCGACGCGGCATAAGCGGGCGTCAGCGGCCCGCCAAAATAGGAGAGCATCGACGCCGTATTCACAATCGCTCCAGTGCCCGTCGCCGCCAATGCCTGCCGCGCCGCCACACATAACCGCATCGTGCCGGTCAGATTGACATCGATCACCTTCTGGAACTGCGCAATGTCATATTCCGCCCCGCCGCGCAAAATCATCCCGGCGCAATTGACGAGCGCGTCGAGCCGCGAAATCCCGCTCAGAAGCATCGCCACCTCGTCGCCCCGCGTCACATCGAGCCTGACCGCGTGAAGTCCGGACATCTGCGGCACAGCGGCCACCTCCGCCTCCGTCAAGCCGGTCACGGTCACCTGATACCCCGCTTTCAGCATGGCTTCCGCAATGCCAAAGCCAATGCCCCGCGCCCCGCCTGTAATCAATGCCGTCTTTGATACCATGAGGATGCCCGTCGCCTTTCTTTATCGCCTGAGCGCCATCATTTCACGGTTGGGTTGAATGTCAAAAGGGAATTGACACCCTCAATAGCAACTCTGCATTGCACGACCAGCTTGCCATTGCCAATCGCCGCGAAATTATCCCATACTCGCGCAAGCGGGCAGGGCCCGGCTCGCAGGGGGACTACATGGCGACGCTCGATCACCTTAAACTGGCCAATTTCACCTTGGAGACCCACCCCGATGGCGTGCTGCTCGCCACGCTGAACCGTCCTGCAAAGCGCAACGCGCTCGATGAGGAATCGATTGAAAACCTCATCGAACTCTTCTCCGCCATCCCACGCTCGGATGTCCGCGCCGTCGTCCTTGCCGCCGCGGGCGATCATTTCTGCGCCGGCCTCGATCTCGTCGAACACCACCGCAAGGATCGCAGCCCCGCCGAATTCATGCAGATTTGCCTGCGCTGGCACGATGCCTTCAACAAGATGGAATATGGCGGCGTGCCGGTCATCGCCGCCCTGAAAGGTGCCGTTGTCGGCGGCGGTCTCGAACTCGCCTCCAGCGCCCATATCCGCGTCGCCGACCAGACGACCTATTTCGCCTTGCCCGAAGGCCAGCGAGGCCTGTTCACCGGCGGTGGCGCGACCATTCGCGTCTCCGGCCTTGTCGGCAAAGCCCGCATGATCGACATGATCCTCACCGGCCGCATCTACAAGGGACAGGAGGCGGTCGATGTCGGCCTCGCGCAATATCTTGTCGAAGGCTCGAGCCTCGACAAAGCCTTGGAGCTTGCCCGCGCCGCCGCCGCCAATCTGCCGCTGACCAATTTCGCGATATGCTCCGCGATCAGCCATATCCAGAACATGTCCGCTCTCGATGCCTCCTATACCGAGGCCGTCGTCGCCGGCATGGTCAACACCCAACCCGAGGCGCGCGCCCGGCTTGAGGCCTTTGCCAACAAAACCGCAGCCCGCACCCGCCCGCAAGGATAATCTGCCCCCTTCCGTCCATGTCCAATGAGGAGTTCCCATGCCCCCGTTCCAGACCACAGCCTCCCTGCTCGCACTCGATCTCGGCACGCCGAAAGCCAAGCCGACCGCGCTAGCCGGCCCTCAGTTTGAGGCCTCGAAATCCCTGTTCGTTGCCGTCGATGGCCTGATGGAGATCGGTGTCTGGGAATGCACGCCCGGTCGTTTCACCGCGTCACGCGATACGAATTCCGAAACCTGTTACATCCTGTCCGGCCATGTCTCGCTGCACGGGCCGGATGGTCGCACGGAAGAGGTCCGAGCCGGCGGCATGCTCGTTTTGCCGAAGGGGTGGCGCGGCGAGTGGGAACTCCACGAAAAGACCCGCAAACTCTATATCCTGCATCAGGATGCCGGCTGATCGGTCAGAAGCTCGGCTTAGGCCGCCGCCACTCCGCCCATTCGGTCACGAAAAACGCCAAAATACCGAGGCCGGTAAAGCCCGCCGCGAGCGGGATCACGGTGCCGTCATAGGCCTGTCCGATGATCGTGCCCGAAATAATCGCGAACAGCGTCGAGAGCGCGCCGGAAATCGAGGCGGCAGTGCCCGCAATATGCCCCACCGGCTCCAGCGACATCGCATTGTAATTGCCGAACAATATCCCGCAGCAGAAGAAATTCGTGAACAGATACAGCCCCAGCATCCACATGGGCGGATGCCCCCCGAATGTCAGACCCGCCAGAAGAAAAACCGCCGACACGACAATACTCGTCCTGAGTGCCCATTTCGAAATCCGGCGCATACCGAGTTTCATCACGAACCGCCCGTTCAAAATCATCGAAATTGCAATCGCGACCGCAAAACACCCGAACCAGAGCGGAAAATACGCGCCTTGGTCATATTGCTCGACGAAAATCTGCTGAGCGGTTCCGAGATAACAAACAAAACTGCCGAACACGCAGCCCGTCCCGAGCGTATAGGCCATCGTCACCGGCGTCGTCACCGTCTCGCGCCCCGCCGCCATCAGTGCCGCAAGCGAGAGCGGCGCGCGCTTCTCCTTCGGTAGCGTCTCCTCCTGCCTCAACGCCAGCCAAACGGCCGCGATCACGCCCATCACGAGCAGGCCCGCGAAAATCATCCGCCAGCTTGCCACCATCAGCACCAATTGCCCGATCGAGGGTGCCAGAATCGGCACGAGCATAAACACCGTCATCACGAAGGACATGATCCGCGCCATCGCCGCGCCGCCCTGTCCGTCGCGCACCATGGCGATGGAGACGATCCGCGGCCCCGCAGCCCCGAGCCCCTGGATCACGCGCCCGATCAGGATCATCGGAAAACTGGTCGCCATCATGCAGATCAACCCGCCAATCGCATAAAACACCAGCCCCCAATAGATCATCGGCTTCCGCCCGAGCGAGTCCGACAAAGGCCCGTAAATCAGCGTCCCGATCGTCAGTCCGCCGAAGAAACTCGTAATGATGAATTGCCGGCTGTTCGGGTCCGTCGCCCCGAGCTCGGTGGCCATCGCGCCAATGGCCGGCAACATCGTGTCAATCGACATCGCCACCATCGCGTTCAGCAAGGCGACAAGCACAATGAATTCCAAACCGTTTGATCGGGTTTTCGGCATCACAAAAGAATCTCGAAGGGAAACAAGCCCCTTCTTTGACCCCAACCCGCCCGAATGTCGACCCCTAATCGTCACCCCCAACCGTCATGCTCGCCCCTTCGGCGGCCATCCACGACATGTCTTCTCAACCCACCCCGTCATCGCGAGCTTGCGAAGCGATCCAGCTGATATTTGGCGAAGGGCGCGTGATCGGGGAAACAAACGTTAAAATCAGCGAGAATTAACCGCCATCAACTGGATTGCGTCGCTCTCGCTCGCACCGACAAAGCCCTGCCCCAACAACTCACTTGTCATGGCGACCTTTCCATGGCTTTTTGCCCGCCTGTGATTATCCGATGTAAGGAGCCGCCATGCCTGATCCGATCCGCTTTTCCCCCACCGGCCCCGAGGGCTGGCTTGCCGCTCCCGATCAACCGCTCGACTATGCCGAGCTTCTCAAGGGCCTGCCCATGGGGCTCGACCACGCCTATTTCACGCGGCCCGAAGCGGCGTTGAAAGCGGGGATCTGGCGCAGCGGCCCCTACACTGAACGCTATGACGATTATCCTGTCGATGAGTTCATGATCGTGCTCGACGGCGAAGTAACGCTCGAGGGCGACGGCTTCCGCGATACCTACCGCAAGGGCGACGCGTTTTTCGTGCCGAAAGGCTTCCGCGGCGTCTGGAACCAGCCGGTCGCAATGCTGAAATTCTACGTCATCATCGGCTGAACCATGACCGATTCCGGCACCTATGATTACATCATCGCCGGCGCGGGTTCGGCCGGCTGCGTGCTCGCCTATCGCCTCGGCGAGGATCCCTCTCTGAAAATCCTCGTGCTCGAAGCCGGCGGGTCCGAGCGGTCGATTTTTGTTGAGATGCCCGCAGCCCTCTCGATTCCGATGAATACGCGCCGCTTCAATTGGGGCATGCGGACGGAGCCCGAACCCGCGCTTGACGGGCGCGAGGTCAATCTGCCACGCGGGCGCGGCCTCGGCGGGTCATCCTCGATCAACGGCATGTGCTGGGTGCGCGGCAACCCGATGGATTACGAATTATGGGAGGCGCTGGGTGCCGAGGGCTGGCGCTGGTCGAATGTGCTGCCCTATTTCCGGCGGCTTGAGTCGGTCGAGGGCGGCGGCCCCTTGCGTGGCAAGGATGGCCCCGTCAAAATCAAACGCGGCCCCGAGCGCAACCCGCTCTACCACGCCTTTGTCGAAGCGGGTGTTCAGGCCGGTTATGCCCGCAGCGCCAATATGAACGAGCGCCAGCATGAGGGCTTCGGCCCGATGGAGATGAATATCGGGCAGGGCCGCCGCATGAGCGCCGCCCGCGCCTATCTGCGCCCCGCAATGGCGCGCGGCAATGTCCGCGTCGTCACCGGCGCAACCGTGGACCGCGTCCTGTTCGAAGGCACCCGCGCCACCGGCATCGCCTATGCAGTCGGAGGCGAAACCTTCCATGCCAAGGCCCGGCGCGATATCATCCTTTCGGCCGGTTCCATCATGTCGCCCGTCATCCTCAAACGCTCGGGCATCGGCCCCGCAGCGGAGTTGAGGGAACACGGCATCCCCGTCCTGCACGATGCCCCCGGCGTCGGCGAGAACCTGATGGATCATCTCGAACTCTACGTGCAGATGGCCTGCCGCCAGCCCGTCACCCTGTTCCCCACGCAAAGCCTCTGGGGCAAAGCGAAGATTGGTTTGGAGTGGCTCCTCACCCGCGACGGCCTCGGCGCGACCAACCATTTCGAAAGCGGCGGCCATATCCGCAGCCGCGCCGGCATTGTCTACCCCGATATCCAGTATCACTTTCTGCCGCTCGCTATTTCCTATGACGGCAAATCGCTCGCCTCTGGCCACGGCTTTCAGGTTCATGTCGGCACCAAGCGCTCGAAGAGCCGCGGTTGGGTCCGCTTGCGCGATGCCGACCCCGCAAGCCTGCCGCGTGTCCGCTTCAACTATATGTCCCATCCCGATGATTGGCTGGAGTTCCGCGCCTGCATCCGCCTCACGCGGGAAATCTTCGCCCAGCCCGCCTTCGCCCCCTATATCGGCCCCGAATGGGCACCGGGCGAGGATGCCAGTGACGATCACGCCCTCGATGCCTTCATCCGCCAGAAGGTCGAAAGCGCCTATCACCCCTGCGGCACGTGCCGGATGGGCAGTGATGCCGCGTCAGTCACGACGCCCGACGGCCGCGTCCGCGGTGTCGAAGGCCTCCGCGTCGTTGATGTGTCCCTGATGCCGCAAGCGACGGCGGGCGATCTCAACGCCCCCACGCTGGCCTTGGCCGAGCGCATGGCCGATCTGATCCGCGGGCGGCATCTGCCCGAAGCCGAAGGTGCAGCCCTCCTCGCCGACCCCGACTGGGCCACCCGCCAACGCAGCCCCGCCATCACCCGCGATTATGCCACCGACCGCCAAACGCTGGCCCAAGCGCTCCTTGCCCAACCCCTCCTCGCCAACACCAAAGGCCAGATACCCGGCGGAGCATGATACGTCGCGTTTCCTAGGGGAGAAGGAAGCCCCACGTCATCGCGAGCTTGCGAAGCGATCCAGCTGATGATCGCCACGTCTCTCCCACTCGCTCACCCCCACTCGCTACTCGCTACTCGCCACTCGCCATGACGACCCCCGTCCGTCATGGCCGCCCCGGTGGCGGCCATCCACGACTTGGCGCCCCGTCTCTTGTCAAATTTTTTACGTAAGGTAATGTAGGTTAGTTTTTTGGTCTCAAATTTGAGTTAATCATCTGAAAGATATTACTAAAGTTTTCAAATATGGATTTTACGGGGATCAGTAATGCAGATTATCGAAATAAAAAACTTGCAGGACTTTAAAAATTTCCTCGATAAAGTGGTGCAAATGAAACTAAAAAAAGTATAGTTCGAACTTCAGGGTTTATTTAGGTAGATTTTTCCGAAATCCAAACATAAATTGATTTTATATACGATTTAAAATATAAATTTGACCATGTAGACAACCTATTGTTGCCGGATCAATTTTTTGTAATATTAAATATTGAAATAAATGAACTAAATAGTTCTTTAAATCAAGTAAATTCTTTCAATCCCGCTTCTAGCAATCGAACTGCAGAAAAAAATGGAATTGTAAATGATTTTCGAAAATACTTTTATAATTTTATTTACAAAATTGCTCCGTTATTACCTTACATCGAGTTAGGCTCAGGACTCATTGATTAGAGCCAGAAGATTACAGTTGCTGCGATGCAGATTGCGGACATGAAGGTATGAGCGCACCTATCATAACGGGTGTGGATGCGCCTCCAATCTTTCAACCGACCAAACATGTTCTCGA
>CAMCXA010000050.1 GCA_945883115.1 Alsobacter soli | reverse complement strand
TCACGGCCTCACAATGGCCGCCGTGACAGGCCGTCTGATCGCTGAGATGATCACAGGCGAGGCACCCTTTACCGACCCGTCACCCTACCGTGTGGACCGGTTTTCGTGATCTAGGCCATCAATCATCCGAGTGACGACAGTGTTAAGTACCGGAAGATTGTCGGAAACTATATTCCAGAGGATCAGCGGCTCAACACGCTCATATTCATGTCGCAAAATGTTCCCGATCGCCTTGATTGCTGGCCAGTCAATTTCTGAATAGCCGCTGATCAACTCGTCAGGCAATGCCTTTGCTGCCTCTGAGATAATCAGGATGGCGCGTTCTGTAGCCCGCACAAGAACGTAGTTAGTCGCGAAATGCTCTTTCTCAACTGATGAGAAGGCTTGCAACAACGCGTCGATCTCGTCTTTGATATACAACAGACGAATGACAGGATTTTTGGACGGAGCCATCAGAATATCCTGATTGCATTCTCTTCAACGGCAGCGCGAATGTGACGTGAAAGTCCCTGACGCGTCCCATAACCAACTTCGCGGCCCGGAAAGGCGTTTTGGATTGCGGAGTAAGCACCCGTAAATCCCTCCAAAGAATAGAAGGAAGGATCGGATGCATCGACGAACACATCGATATCTGACTCCTCTGTTGCATCATTCCGCGCAAATGATCCAAAAAGATAAAGCGACTGCACGCCATAAGCGCGCAACGTCGTTTCAGATTCTTTAAGTCGCCGAATAACGATGTCTCTGTTCATGGCTGCATTCTATCAAAATTCCGATAAAAATCACCTATTTTCGCATCACTCCATCCCGCCACGCGGGAAGCGCACCTTGGAAGGGCAGGGCGCTCGCCTCGTAAACGCACCTGCACATCGGACGTGCTCCCGATCATCGGCCCCGCACCGCGGCACAAAAATCTCTGGTTCGCCTTCGGTCACGCCCATCACGGCCTCACAATGGCCGCCGTCACAGGCCGTCTGATCGCCGAGATGATCACAGGCGAGGCACCCTTTACCGACCCGGCACCTTACCGTGTGGGCCGGTTTTCGTGAAGGACATCATCCGAAGATGTTCATCGATTGGTTGCACGCTCAATCGTTTCCGCCATCCATCTATTGAGGCTGACCCCGGCCTTTTGTGCGGCATGAACGGCGTCACGATGCAGGGGTGGATCGATTCGAACAATGAACTGCCCGGAATAAGGACGCTCGGGTTCTTCGCCGCGCTGTTTGCAGAATGCGACATAATCATCGATTGACTCAGCGAAAGCCTCTTTTAGGTCAGTAACGGACTGACCTTGAAACGTGACAACATCACGCAGATTAAGCACCTCTCCATGAAACAAAGTAGCGTCCTCATCGAAAGAGATCGAAGCTTCATATCCCTGATATGTCATTCGGTTCATGGCTTTATCTCCGCTTCGCTCAAAAAACGTCGCACTGATTTGACTGCTCCTTTGTCCGTTTCCTTCTGAGGGTGGGGACGGTGAAACACCGCCCTGACTCCATTCAGATAAACCCGAACACGCGAACCGCTCCCTTCCGAAACCTCACCACCGCACGCAATAAAGAGGCTTTCAATATCATGCCACGCAATATTGGCCTGAACAGGTTCGGAGAAGATTGCGTTCAGAACAAGTTGATGCTTACCCTTGATCTTCATTTGATATCACTAATTGGTATCATATTTCAATATTGATCGCGAGAGATCATCACCTATTTTCGCATCACCCCATCCCGCCACGCGGGAAGCGCACCTTCGAAGGGCAGGGCGCTCGCCTCGTAAACGCCGCGTGCAATCGCCCGCGCCAGCGTGTCGGCTGCAGCAATACAAATCTCCGTCAGATCAACCACACCGCCCGTAAGCAGCTTTCGCCCGGTCGAAGCAGCAAATACGACATCACCATCCATCGGCGTGTGCGCCGGGCGCAAGGCCCGCGCCATCCCGTCATGGGCCGCAAGGGCGACACGTTTGGCCTCGGCCTTGGTCAGCACGGCATCGGTACTGATGACCGCAATCGTCGTATTCTCCCGCGGGCCGCCTTTCAGCCGGATCTGGAGCGCGTCCTCGGGCAGTGGGTTATGCCAGCCAAGCCCGCCAAATTCATTCCCCCGCTCATAGGGTGCCGCCCAGAAATGTCTTCCATTGCCGATCGTTGCCGTCCCCACAGCATTCACCGCGACAATCGCGCCCACCGTGAATCCTGAGCGCGTCACTATGCTCGCCGAGCCTAATCCGCCTTTGAGTGTCGCTGTCGTCGCCCCGTAACCCGCACCTGCCGTCCCGAGGTCGACATCGTGACCCGCTGTCATCACGGCCTGATACCCGAGTTCAGGGTAGGGCGAAGCACGGCCCCACTCCTTGTCGCCGCCATTCAAGAGATCGAACAGGATTGCTTGCGGAACAATTGGTACACGAATATCACGCACCTGAAATCCGCGTCCCATTTCGCGCAACGCGGCCATCGCCCCGCCTGCCGCATCAAGCCCGAACGCCGACCCGCCCGAGAGCAAGATGGCGTCGACCGCACCCACCGTCATTTCGGGCTCCAAAAGGCCGGTGTCGCGCAATCCCGGCGCGCCGCCAAGCGTTGCAATAGAGGCTACCGAAGGCTCATCAAAAACGACAGCAGTTACGCCTGTCGCCACCCAGCTGTCATATGTTTGGCCAACGCGAAGGCCCGGAACGTCTGTGATCGTGTTTTTCATCGCCGTATCGTGCGCGAGGTCGCCGTTGAGTGCAAGGCCTTCAATGCGGTTGCCTCTGGGACAACTGGGCACGCTTGTGGAAGAAAACGCTTCGCCGTAAAAGAAGGCATGACAGACATCACTTATCCCGCTGCCATTCTCGCCGGCTTGATCTCGTTCCTGAGCCCGTGCGTCCTGCCGCTTGTACCACCCTATCTCAGCTATCTGGCAGGCACCGCCATCGAGGAGTACTCGGAAGGCGGGATACGCCGCACAAAGCGCGATCTCATCCTTGCTGCCATTTTCTTTGTCTTGGGCTTTTCAAGCGTTTTTGTCATGCTTGGCGCCACGGCATCCGCCTTCGGTCAGGCTGTGCGACACTATCTCGATTGGCTCTCTCTTGCCGCGGGCATTGCCATTATTGTCATGGGCCTCCATTTCCTCGGGGTTTTTCGCCTCGCACTCCTGTTCCGCGAAGCGCGAGTACAGGTCGAAAAGCCGGTCGGACTTTGGGGTGCTTATGTGATGGGCCTCGCTTTCGCCTTTGGCTGGACACCCTGCATCGGCCCGGTTCTTGCCGCCATTCTTGCCGTCGCATCGTCGGAGGAGAGTGTGTCACGCGGGGCCATGCTGCTGACGGCTTATTCATTCGGCCTCGGCATTCCCTTCATTCTGGCGGCTTTCGCCATGGAGCCCTTCACACGCTTCCTGCGGCGTTTCCGGTCGCGCCTCGCCTATGTTGAAAAGGTGATGGGTGTTCTGCTCGTCCTCACAGGCCTCGCCTTCCTCACCGGAGGCATCAGCACCATGTCCTTCTGGCTTCTCGAAACCTTCCCGGCACTGGGCCGATTGGGGTGAGGAGCGGTTTGCGACGCACACAAAAAGGTCCGCCGGACCTTTTTGTGCAACAAAGGCCTTGAGCATCAGCGGAGAGCCGGGAGTATTCGGGTGTAAAAATTAATCCCGATCTCTGTCCCCGCAACGCCAACAAAAAAGGCGGCCCGAAGGCCGCCTTTTCGTATCCCAAACGAGATGAAGGATTACTTCATTTCGACATAGGTGGTCTTGTCGCCGACTTTCTTCCAGACATACATTGTGTAGTCAGGACGGGTGATGTCACCCTTCTTGTCGTAGGCGATATCGCCGATAACCGTCTTGAAAGCCTTGCCGGAGCGCATTTCTTCGGCAATTTTCTTCGGGTCGCTCGACTTGATGTTGTTCGCAGCCTGAGCCATGATCTGCAGTGCAGCATAGCTGTACAGCGTGTAGGCTTCTGGGTTGAACTTCTTCGCTTCGAACTTCGCGATGACTTCCTTCGCTTCCGGACGGTTGCGTGGCTCTGGCGGGAAGGTCATGAGCGTGCCTTCAACACCTGGGCCGCCGATCGTGGCGAATTCGTCGGAGGTGATGCCGTCGCCGGACATGAACACGGCCTTGACGCCCTGGTCACGTGCCTGACGAACGATCAGACCGCCTTCAGTGTGCAGGCCGCCCCAGTAGATGACGTCCACGCCAGCTGCCTTGATCTTCGACACGAGTGCCGAGAAATCCTTTTCGCCGGCATTGACGCCTTCGTAAAGCACTTCCTTGACGCCAAGGGCATTTGCAGCCTTCTTGGTCTCGTCAGCAAGACCCTGACCATAAGTGGTCTTGTCATGGATGACCGCAACCTTCTTGCCTGCGAAATTGTCCTTGATGTACTTGCCGGCAACTGCACCCTGCTGGTCATCACGGCCGCAGGTGCGGAACACGTTCCACATGCCGCGCTCGGTAACCTTCGGGTTTGTAGCCGATGGGCCGACCATCAGGATGCCGTTTTCCTGGTACACTTCAGAAGCTGGCATCGAAACGCCCGAGTTGAAGTGACCGACAACGAGCTTCACGCCATCGCCAACGAACTTGTTGGCAACCGAAACGCCCTGCTTTGGATCCGACACGTCATCGCCGAACGAGAGAATGATCTTCTCGCCATTGATGCCGCCTGCTGCGTTGATGTCTTCTGCAGCCTGCTCTGCACCCTTCTGGAGCTGAGCGCCGAAAGCGGCGTTTGGACCAGTCAGCGGGCCGGCAACGCCGACCTTGATATCAGCCTGTGCCACGCCAGAGAAGGCGAGGACGCTGCCGAGCGCAATGCTCGTCAACAGTAGTTTTTTCATATGTAACTCCCCTAGAAGTTGAAACCACCCCATCATGGAATGGCTCAGATTAACGAGCTCCCTAGCCGTTAGCGGTATTATTGCCGCTTTTATTGGCCAAGTCACCCGAAAATAGTACATCCTGATCCGGAGATTATCCGGCCGGATTGGTCTTTGCCCGCCACGAGAACGGGCCAGAACGTTCGTAAAGCCAATGATATTGCCGCGTCATCTGCTGGGCACGCTGAAAATGGAAGCCTAATTGCCCGATGACGAGCAGAATGATCGCGTCGACCGTAAAATACTGCAGCGACAGCAAAGTACCGTCAAACAGCGCGAAATGCAGGAAACGGACTGCCAAAGACAAAAGGAAGGTGTAGAACACCAGCGTCAGGCGTGTCTTCCAGATCCGCGCAATCGCTCGACCTGAAGCCCACGCCGCCCCGCCACCGAGGACAACTGTCACCAGCAGGAACAACCAGACGGTCGGTTCTTCAAAGATGATCCCTTGCATTCCAACTTCCCCGGTTAATGGCTTCCGCCTTCAAGATAGGCCGCACGAACCTGCGGATTGGCCAGAAGTTCCTGTCCCGTTCCCGTCATCGTAATCACACCATTCACCATCACATACCCGCGATGCGCAAGCTTGAGCGCGTGATAGGCGTTCTGCTCGACGAGGAACACGGTGAGTCCTTCCTTCTGGTTGAGCTCTCTGATCGTATCAAAAATCTGCTTGACGATCAGGGGCGCCAAACCAAGTGACGGCTCGTCCAACAGGAGCAATTTAGGTCGTGCCATCAGCGCACGCCCGATCGCGAGCATTTGCTGCTCGCCCCCCGAAAGCGTTCCGCCGCGCTGGTTCATCCGGTCTTTTAAGCGCGGGAAGATTGCAAAAACCTTCTCCAGATCTTCCTTTAAATGCGCAAACTGGTTGATCGACGCGCCCATTTGTAGATTTTCGTAAACTGTCATCCGCGGGAAAATCCGGCGCCCTTCCGGCGATTGCGAAATCGACAGGCGCGCAATCTCGAAGGTCGGCATTTTTGTGATGTCGCGGCCTTCGAAAGTGATTGTCCCCTCGCTTGCCTGAGGTTTTCCGAAAATTGTCATCATCAGCGTCGATTTACCGGCACCATTCGCGCCGATCATCGTCACAATCTCGCCCTGACGGACATCGATATCCACACCCTTCAGCGCGATGATATTGCCATAATAGGTTTTTACGCCTCGAGCGGAAAGCATCGGAGTGGCAGATTCCGTCATAGCCCCACCTCTGCTTCAACCGCTGCGACTTCCTCATCCGGAACACCCAGATACGCCGCAATCACCTTCGGATCCGTCCGCACAAAGTCCGGTGTACCGTCCGAGATTTTCACCCCGTAATCGAGCACCACGACATGATCTGAAATCTTCATGACGACCGACATGTCATGCTCGATCAGCAGAATGGCCGTGTCATGATCTTTTCTGATTGTCATCAACAAATCATTCAGATCATTCGACTCTTTCGGGTTCAAACCCGCCGCCGGCTCGTCAAGACAGAGCAGATAAGGCCCCGTGCACATGGCACGTGCAATTTCAAGCCGCCGCTGGTCGCCGTAAGGAAGGTCACCTGCGGGGTCGTCCGCCCGGTCTATCAGTCCCATCGTCTCGAGCCAGTATACCGCCGTGTCCATCGCCAACTTTTCGGCGCTGATATATGTTTTCGTGCTGAAAATACCGTGGAGTGAAAATCCGGACGCGACCATCAGCGGATTGTGCTGCGCCACGAGCAGGTTTTCGAGCACGGTCATGCCCTGAAACAACCGGATATTCTGGAAAGTGCGCGCCACTTTTGCTTTCCAGTTGATCTGGAAGTCCGGCATACGTTCGAGCAAAAATTCATTTCCCGTCGGATGCGTAAGCGTCAGCATGCCTTCGGTTGGTTTGTAGAAACCCGTAATGCAATTGAATACCGTCGTCTTCCCCGCGCCGTTCGGCCCGATCAGCGCAGTAATCTCCCCGCGTCGCGCCTCGAACGACAGATTATTGATCGCCGTCAAGCCGCCAAACCGCATCGTAAGATGCTCAACTTTTAAGATGGTCTGCGACATCAGCCGTGCCCTTCTTTGACGAGCGATCCGGAAATCGATTTGCGCTCTTTCAGGAACACGGATGGCTCACGCGTTGAAACGAGCCCGCGTGGTTTCCACAACATCATCACGACCATGGCCGTACCAAAAATCAGCATTCTGAACTGTGCCGGGTCGAAGTGCGGTCCAAAAATCTGCTTGAGGAAATCAAGCTCGCGCAAAATCTCGATGCCGCCGACCAGCGCAATCGACGAGATCACAACACCGAACAAACTTCCCATGCCACCCAGCACGACAATCGCAAGAATCTGCGCCGACTCGATGAACACGAAACTTTCCGGGCTGATAAATCCTTGCCTCGCAGCAAAGAACGCTCCGGCGAACCCGCCAAACATCGCGCCGATCGAAAAAGCGGTCAGCTTCGTATTCGTTGTATTAATACCGAGTGATCGGCACGCAATTTCATCTTCGCGTAAAGCTTCCCAAGCCCGCCCGACGGGCAAGCGCCGCAACTTCACCGTCACAAACGCTGTCAAAAGCGCCAGCGCAAGGATCACATAGAACAGGAAGATCGTTCGGTAGATCGGGCTGAATTCAAGTCCGAAGACGGCTGCAAACCCCTCCTCCGACGCATTGAACGGTATACCAAAAAAGCTTGGCCGCGGAATACCCGAAATGCCGGCATAGCCGTTCGAAAACGCAACCCAATTGATTAAGACGAGTCGGATGATCTCGCCGAAGGCCAATGTCACAATGGCAAGGTAATCGCCCCTCAGCCGGAGCACGGGAAAGCCCAGCAAAACCCCCCAAAGGGCCGCCAATAGTCCCGCAATCGGCAAGCAGATCCAGAACGACCAGACGCCGAGCTCCGGAAATGTCGCTGGAATTACTTGCGTCGCGATGATCGCATAAGAATAGGCACCCACCGCATAAAACGCGACATAGCCGAGATCGAGCAATCCCGCGAGCCCCACCACAATATTCAGGCCCCAACCCAACATGATGTAGATGAGAATTTGGATACCAAAATTGTCGATCCATTTGATCGATCCCTGCGGCCCCACGAGCCACAAAGCCAGTAAAGGATAGGCCACAAGAAACAGCAGGCCCGCTCGGCCCGAAAACGGCTTCAGAACGCGCACCAGTCCGCTCATAATCGTCGGAGTCTGCTCGCCCTTCGCAACCGTGATTTTCGCCTTTCTGTTCCAGATGAACAAGGTCAATGCGAGGCGCACCGCGAACACAAGCGCGCACGCAATCCAGACATAATGCCAGCGCGGCTCCAGCACGAGCCGGTTGTCCATATTCTGTTCGGTTTTCAGCGCCAGAATCGGGATCGCAAGCCCGAGCATCACGAGCGACGCAATCACTGCATCCCTGACAGCCGCACCGAGGTCGATCGTCGGCGTGTTCGCCGGTTGATTATCGTTCGCCATCGGGGTCAGACCTTTTCCACATCAGGGCGGCCAAGAATGCCGGAGGGCAGGAAGATCAGCGTAATGGCAAGGATGGAAAACGCCGCCACATCCTTGTAATCGATCGTGAAATAAGCGGACCACATCGTCTCGATCAAGCCGATCAGCAAGCCGCCTAGAACTGCGCCGGGCAACGACCCGATGCCACCGAGAACCGCCGCCGTAAACGCCTTCACGCCGGGAACAAATCCATCAGAGAAGTTCACCACACCATAATACATGAGATACATGACGCCCGCGACTGCAGCTAACGCCGCCCCCATCACGAAGGTGATCGATATGGTCTTGTCGACGTTAATACCAAGCAGTGCGGCCATTTTCGCATCCTGCTCCACTGCGCGTTGCGCCCGCCCTAGCGGCGTCTTCTGCACAACCCACCAGAAAACGGCAAGCAACACTACGGTCACGACCATAATCACGATCTGCTTGTAGGAGATCGCCGTTGCCAAGGCATCTTCGCCCATAATGTGGATCGAACCCGGCAACATTGGCGGCAGCGGCTTATTGCGTGGCCCCTGCAAAATCTGGATCAGGTTGGAGAGCAGAATGGACATGCCGATGGCTGAAATCAGCGGTGCCAGACGGAACGATCCACGCAAGGGCCGATAGGCTACGCGTTCAATCGTCCAGTTCCACAATCCCGTGAGCGCCATTGCCAAAACGAGCACAACGATCAGAGCGGCAACTGTCGGCAAGCCCAAAAACATGGTCGCCACCATGAAAAGGATCAACGCTATGAAACTACCCACCATGAACACGTCGCCATGGGCGAAATTCACCATCCCGATAATACCGAAAACCATCGTATACCCGATGGCGATCAATCCATAGATCGATCCAAGCGTAAGCCCGTTCACGAGTTGTTGAACAAAAACTTCCATCAGAGAGACACTCCCCATTTCTCGACGTCTACAAAGCGCAAGGCAGCCGCCCGCGCCTCAGTCATCAAATGCCTCAAATGCTTCTTAGCAACGTCCGCAATCATCGACAATCGGCCTGACACGAAATTGACGCAAAAATGCAAAATTCCCGCAATTTTTTTATTTTTCAGTGAAATCAGATTTGAAAAGTCAAAATCACCGCGAAAGTCGCTATTGCCCTATGCGTTTCATGGTTCCCTGCTATGCTCTTTTCACTATATGTGGTCTTTCACCTGAAACCCATGCGCGAGTGGATCGCGATCATCGATAAAGATCGTGTTGTATCCCGTCATCCGCGCCCAACCCTCAATAGACGGGATAATCGCGTCGTAGGTCCCGGCCTTTACTGCCCGCTCAACGCGTCCACGGAACAAGGTGCCGATAATGCTTTCGTGAACGAAATCGTCGCCGGGTTTCAGTTTTCCCTGTGCAGCCCATTGCGCCATCCGCGCCGAAGTCCCCGTGCCGCACGGCGAGCGGTCAATCGCTTTGTCGCCATAAAAAACGGCGTTTTTCGCATGCGCTTCGGGATGCGTCGGCGTTCCCGTCCAAAGCACGTGTGATAATCCGTTGATCGCAGGATTTTCGGGATGCACAAAGCTGAAGGCCTTGCGGAACGCCTCGCGTACTTTCGGGCTCCACCGAAGAATATCCGACGGATTGACATGCTCGACACCCGGGAAATTCGCCTGCGGCTCCACAATCGCATAAAAATTCCCGCCATAGGCCACATCAACAGTCAATTGACCCAAGCCTTCAACCTCCGCCGTAATCCCGCTTGAATGCAGAAACGAAGCGACATTTGTAATCCGGACACTGTCGATATGGTTCCCATTCCGGACATAACGCGCTTCCACAAGCCCTGCCGGCGTATCGATCCTGAGAACGCCCGGTTCGCGCGGCGTCACCAAGCCGCGTTCCAGCGCCATCGTCACCGTACCGATTGTCCCGTGGCCGCACATGGGCAAACACCCCGACGTCTCGATGAAGAGAAACGCAATATCGCAATCCGGACGCGTTGGCGGATAGAGAATGGCGCCAGACATCATGTCATGTCCGCGTGGTTCAAACATCAGTCCGGTTCTGATCCAGTCGAACTCGGCCAGAAAATGCGCCCGCTTTTCCACCATGGTTGCGCCGTTCAACGCTGGCCCGCCACCTGCCACAAGCCGCACCGGATTGCCGCACGTATGTCCGTCAACGCAGAAAAAAGTATGGGTTGCCATGGGGCTCTCTCAAAGGGGGCAGGAAGGGTTTCACTCAGTTTCGGCGTCAGTCCCACACGATTACTACCGCGCGCCGAATAATCCTAAACTCGCACGCTATGCCAAACTCTTCAAGTCATGGGCGAGCACGGCTCGCCGCACACCCAAACGAAAAACATAGCGGTTCTATTCTCATCTAGTTGATTGCAAAAATTACATAAATTATTGATTTATAGAACTAAAATCGATTTGGTCTGAACGACGTCAAATCAATCTCGGTCGGCCGCCCCGCAATCAGATCCGCCACGATACGCCCCGTGGCGGCCGATTGTGTCAGGCCATAATGCCCGTGTCCGAACGCATACACAACCGATTTTGTCGCATTCGAATAGCCGATCACCGGTAATGAATCCGGGATCGACGGACGAAACCCCATCCAGGTCGTGCCCGTCTCGAAGTCCGGAAGGTCGCGGATGAACCGCTTTGCCTTGCCATGGATCGCCCGGGTCCGCTCATGGTTCGGCGGCAGATCCAACCCGCCAAGTTCAACTGCCCCCCCGACCCGGAATCCGGTATCGAGCGGCGTCGTCACAAATCCGTGCGAGGGGAACGCAACAGGACGCCGCGTCACCATGGTCTGGCCGGGGAAGCTCACATTATACCCGCGCTCGGTATCAAGCGGAATGGCGTCGCCGAGTTGTGCCACCAGAGGTTTCGACCATGCGCCGAGGGAGAGCACGACCTTGTCGAACTCCATCGGGTCACGGTCGCTGAATGACAACACCACAGGATTACCCGCCGCAATACGGGCCACCGTGCCACGGACAAATCCGATCTCGCGCGCCCGCGCCGTCTCATAAAGCGCTTCCGTAATCAGACGCGGATCGCTCACATGCGCGCTATCGGGAAAATACGCGCCGCCGATAATCGCATCCGTCAGTCCCGGTTCCAATTGCCGAACCTCCCCGCCATCGAGCAGGTCGAAATGAATACCCGCCGCCTTCTGCCGCGCATAATGCGGTAGCGCCGTCTGGAATGCCTGCGGACGGTCATAAACAAACAAGGATCCGCGCCGGTGAATCAGATGGCCAATTCCCAATTGTTCTGAAAGCCTGTCCCACGCCGGCATCGCCAGACTTTGAATGGCCGTAATCGCTTTGATCGACCGCTCCAGCTGTGATGGCCGTGACGCAAGAATAAGCCGCGCCAGCCACGGCAGGATCTGCAGAATATACTCCCGACGAATGGCCAGCGGCCCCAAAGGATCCATCAGAAAACGCGGCACTTGGCGCAGCATTTTCGGCGAGGCGATCGGGTCGATATCGGTATGCGCTATCCAGCCCGCATTACCGCGTGACGTTCCCGCCGCCGGACCTTCGCGGTCGATGATCGTCACCACGTGGCCCTCGTCTGCCAGCGCATGAGCTGCTGCAAGCCCGACAATCCCGGCACCTAGAACCGCAATTTTCATATGGAAGGCCTCGGATCAAACGGGGGATACCAACGGCAGAGTGCCAATGGCAGCGGTATATTGGATTTACGTGGTATAGCACCCGTTCCATTTGGGGCAAAGTCGTCGCCAAGGCTTGTGAAGTTTTTTGCGCACTTATGTTGCGCCACGCCGCGCGGCAGTTCATATCGTGCATTGAACCTTCAGGATGATCCCGTATGAGTGAGTCGATAGAGTCTTCCGTCCAGCCCGATCTCGGCGCGCTCTTCCGCGATGGCATGAGCAGGATCGCGGCGACCGTGCATCTGATCACGACCGATGGCCCCGCAGGTCGTGCCGGCCTCACCGCAACCGCTGTCACATCACTCTCCGCCGATCCGCCCATGCTACTCGTCTGCATCAAGATTGGCGGCAATTCTGCCCCTGTTTTGCTTGAAAATGGCGTTTTCGCCGTCAACGCCCTTGCAGGGGATCAGGCGAATCTTGCCGATATCTTTGCCGGTCGTGGTGGCATTAAGGGCGCGGCGCGTTTTTCAACAGGCACATGGGACACGCTCGCAACCGGCGCTCCCGTCCTGTCCGATGCCCCCGTCATCTTCGATTGCCGCCTCGTCGAAGTCCACGATATCGCGACCCATCACGTCATCGTCGGTAAAGTAGAAGCCATCCATTTCGGCCCGACCCGACCGGGCCTTCTCTATCTCGATCGCGCCTATAGGGCCGTTTGATTGCTCTTGCGTTGCGATCGACGCTTGAAGCTTGGCTTTCAGCGGTACTTTTCATTTTTGATTTTCGTTTTACACTGAACGCTCTTCTGCTATCAGAACTGCGGTGACCCTTCGCTATTTTTCGAACGTTGAAGCGTGTTGATCTACAGCAAGATGGAAATAAAATTCTCACTGTAGATTTTGGCTTTCAGGATCAAGACGAGATGGCAGCAGTCAAGTCGCCTTCCATAATCGGTAGCGCTATCAAAACAGCCCGCGGTACATTTATTGTCGTCGCCCTGCTGTCAGGCGTCGCGAACCTGCTTGCGCTGACGGGTTCGGTTTACATGATGCAGATTTATGATCGCGTTATGTCGAGCCATTCCGTGCCCACCCTTGTCGCGCTCAGCATCATTGCGGCTTGGTTTTACCTTATCTAGGGTGTTCTCGAAGTCATTCGCTCGCGCATTCTCATCCGGGTCGGCATGGCCTTTGATGAAAACTTTGCCACCCGTGTTTTCAAAGCTGTCGTGCGGATGCCACTCCGGTCAAACCGTGGCGCAGCCGAGTTCCTGCTTCCTATCCGCGATTTGGACGCGATCCGCACCTTTTTGTCGGGCTCTGGCCCCATCGCTATGTTTGATTTGCCATGGATGCCGATTTACCTCGCATTGATCTGGTTTTTGCATCCCTCTTTGGGAATGTTGGCTGTGTCCGGTGCACTTGTTTTATGTTTTATGACGTGGCTCACCGACCGCCAGTCGGAATCCGCGTCACGGGATGTAGCCCGCGAGGCAGGGCAGCGCATGGCGCTTGCAGAATCGGGTCGGCGCAATGCCGAGATCCTTCAGGCGATGGGGCTTACTGATCGGATGGCTTCGCGCTGGACAGATGTGAATTTCCGCTTTCTCAAGCATAATGCCATGTTGTCGGATGTCGGTGGCGGTCTGGGTGGCGTCTCCAAGGTCATCCGCTATGTTCTTCAATCCGCCGTGCTCGGCCTTGGCGCCTATCTCGTCCTGAAACAGGAATTATCCGCAGGCTCCATGATCGGCGCGTCCATCATCATGTCGCGCGCGTTGGCCCCCGTCGAATTGGCGATTGCAAACTGGAAATCCTTCGTTGCGGCTCGCCAGTCTGCAGCCCGCCTCAATGAAATGCTCGCCCATTTCGATGAAGGCAAAGAGCCGATGTCTTTGGCGCCCCCGGTTCATCAATTGTCCGTTGAAGGCGTTTATGTCGCCCCTCCCGGTTCGCGCGAGCCGACAGTCTCCAATGCGACCTTTAAACTCTCCGCAGGGCAGGGCCTCGGCATTGTCGGCCCGAGTGCTGCGGGCAAATCCACGCTTGCGCGCGGCATTGTCGGCGTCTGGCCGCTTTTGCGGGGCGATGTCCGGCTCGATGGTGCGGCACTCGATCAATGGAAACACGAAGTACTCGGCAGTCACATCGGCTATCTGCCGCAGGATATCGAATTGTTTGACGGCACAATCGCCGAGAATATTGCCCGGTTCGATGACACGGCCACCTCTGACCAGATCGTCGCCGCCGCTCAGGCTGCCGGTGTTCACGACATGATCTTGCACCTCGAAAAAGGCTATGAAACCCGCATCGGTGAATCAGGTGGCTCGCTCTCTGCCGGCCAACGTCAGCGTATTGGTCTTGCCCGGGCCCTGTTCGGAAACCCGTTTCTTGTTGTTTTGGACGAGCCCAACTCCAACCTCGATAGCGACGGCGACAACGCCCTCACCGAGGCCATCAAATCCGTCCGCGCCCGCAACGGGATTGTCATTGTTATCGCTCACCGCCCGAGCGCAATTGCTTCCGTCGATCTCTTGGCCTTCATGGCAAACGGCCAAATTCAGTCAATAGGTCCGAAGGAGGAAGTCCTGCGCAAAATCATGAAAGGGCAGGCGGGTCCGCAAACAGGGAAAGAAGTAGTGCCAACCGCACAGGCGGCGCCGCCTTCAGGTCCCCTGTCGCAATCAGGAACTGGCGGTGCAGTATGAGCGCGATTGAACTTGGTCAGTCGCCGAATGCGGTCAAACGCAGCCGCGCGATCCAGGCCTCCATCCGTAGCTACGCCGTGGTTGGCTTGTTCGTCGCCATCACGCTTTTTGGCGGCGCATTGTTATGGAGCGTTTTTGCGTCGCTCGAAGGCGCGGTTGTCTCGCAGGGCATGGTTGTCGTTCAATCCAATCTGCGCAAAATCCAGCATCCCACGGGCGGTATCATTGGCGAAATCGCCATCAAGGAAGGCCAGAGTGTCAGGGAGGGCGACGTGCTCTTGCGCCTCGACGAGACAATCACACGCGCCAATCTGCAAATCATCAGCGACCAGCTTGAGCAGCTCTACGGCCGGAAGGCCCGGCTTGAGGCCGAGCGCGACGGGACGGAGGCAATCCTTTTTGCGCCTGAACTGCTTAAAAGTGCCACTGCTCTTTCCGTCACTCAGGGCGAGACTGCTCTGTTCGATGCGCGTCGCGCCTCGCGTGTCGGGCAAGAGAAGCAATTGGCCGAGCGTATCCTGCAATTGCGCGAGGAAATCATCGGGCTGTCTGAGCAAGTTGGCTCAAAAGCCCGCGAGATTGACCTGATCCGCCAAGAACTTGTTGGCGTGAACGAGCTCTATCAGAAAAACCTCATTCCGCTCTCCCGCCTCACTGCTTTACAGCGTGAGGAGACACGCCTCACCGGCGAGCGCGGACAAATTATAGCGCAAATCGCGTCCGCGCGCGGCAAGATCAGCGAGACCGAATTGCAAATTCTGAACATCGCCAAGGACATGCAAACCGAAGTCACCCGCGATCTGCGCGAAGTCGAGGCAAAAACTGCGGAACTGCGCGAGCGCCGCGTTGCCGCCGAGGATCAGCTTCGCAGCATTGTGTTGCATTCGCCTGTCTCCGGCGTTGTGCATCAATTATCCGTGCATACACTCGGTGGCGTCATTCAGGCGGGCGAGCAGTTGATGCTCATCGTCCCGCAGGATGATACGCTCTCGGTCGAAGCCCGCGTCTCTCCCGTCGATATTGAGCCCATTAAAATCGGCGGCTTGGCGCACCTCAAATTCGTGGCGTTCGACCAGCGGAAGACCCCGGAACTCTCGGGGCGCATTGCCATGATCTCCGCCGATATCGTCCAGCAGCAAACACAGCCGCAGCAAATGCCCTTCTATAATGTCCGGATCGAATTGCCGAAATCAGAAGTCGACAAGCTTGGAGGCCAGCGAATAGTCCCCGGAATGCCGGTTGAGGTGTTCATTGCCACAACCGAGCGTTCGGCTTTCTCCTATTTCATGAAGCCGCTGTCCGACCAGTTCGCACGAACCTTCAAAGATAAATGACGTCACCCGTCAGTTGAACGCCAATTGCACCTTCATCGCCTTTGAGCGATCGGACGCCAAATCAAATGCCGCCATCGCTTGATCGAGTGTAAATATCGCCGAGAGCAGGGCGCGCACATCAATCTTGCCCGATGCCAGCAATTCCACGGCCCACGCAAACTCCTCATGGAAGCGGAACGTGCCTAAAAGCTCGATTTCCTTCGCCACCAGCACATTGAGCGGCACAGTCACATCGCCCGCAACGCCGATCTGCACAATCCGCCCGCGCGGTTGCACAACCGCGATAGCCCCCCTTAACGCGCTCGCATTGCCCGATGCCTCGAAGGCGACATCAAAATAGCCCTTGTTTTCCGAATAAAGCGCCAGCGCATCAGCATTCTCGCCGACATTTAAGCCACGATCCGCCCCGATCTTCTCCGCCATCACCACAGCCGACGCCGCCACATCGGTTGCCACAATCTCGCGCGCACCGGCGTGCCGCGCCGCCAGAATCGTCAGCGCCCCAATCGGCCCGCATCCCGTAACCAAAACGCGCTTCCCCGCGAGTGGTCCGGCGCGCCGCACCGCGTGCAGACAGACTGCGAGCGGCTCGGCAAACGCTGCGATCTCGTGCGACGTTTCCTGTCCGCACGGCACAGCCTGCGCCTCGGTGCACACAATCATCTCCCGAAATCCGCCATGCACATGCGGAAACCGCATGGCCGATCCATAAAACCGCATATCGAGACATTGGTTCTGTACACCCGCCGCGCAATACCGGCAGACCCCGCAGGGCAGGCTCGGATTGACCGCGACGCGATCCCCGATCTTGACCGCCTTCACCGCAGTGCCGATGGCCGACACGGTTCCCGAAATCTCGTGCCCCAGAACCATCGGCTCTTTCAACCGCACCGTGCCAAACCCGCCCTCATGATAATAATGCAGATCCGAGCCGCAAATGCCGCCTCGCTGGATTTTCACCGCAATATCCCCCGCACCCAGATCCGGCACCGCCACGCGGTCAACCCTTAAATCATGCGGCGCATGGATCACCACCGCCCGTGTCTCCTGTGCCATGACTGGCTCCCTTCCGGCTTGTTCCCTCGGCACCACCGCGAGCATGACTCACCACGACCGCGATGACCAGAGTGGACCAACAGAAAACCGCACCCGCATCATTTCCGCAAATACTATCCGGACGGGAACAGCAAAATTAAATGTGTTGTTTAAATGCAACATTTGAATTGTCATAAATTGTCATAATCAAAAAATCAGAAATATTTGATTGATAAAAAAGTCTCAATAATACAACTTAAAGTTGCATAAGAGTTAATACTGACGATTGTTGGTTCTTTGTAAAAAGTAATCAGTAGTTTTTTTATTACACTTTTATGACAGTGCGAAATTGTTGAGATTCAACGATTTTATTACAATTTGTGGAGTTTTTGAGATGCGTACACTTCAATCTGGCTTGCTCGCCTCGGTAGCCTTGATGGGCGGCTTTGCAGCACAGGCGGCTGACCTGCCCGCGAAGCAGGCTGCGCCTGCGAATAATGTGCTCGCATGCCCTGCTATGGGCGCAGGCTTTTTTACTATTCCCGGAACAGAAACTTGTATTGCGTTCAGCGGCTATGTGAGAAACCGTATCAATGATCAGGTAATTCAGGGGACAGTATCCCGCGTGGCGGCACCATTTAATGCTGACGTGACGTTTCGACTGAATACGGATATACGTGCGAATACCGAAATAGGCGTCGTTCGTGGTTTTTCAAGAGTGATAGGAACAACCGCAACTGCGCCTTCTTCAACATTGACGGTCACAAACGGGACAACATATCTGGGTCTAGCTTACATCCAGTTCGCTGGTATTTCTGCGGGTCTTCAGGAATCCTACTTTCTTGGGTCAAATTCTACGGGAGCCACGATCATTACGACGGATGACGGAGGATCTGGACTTTTGACGACCTCGACCGCGGGTACTTCGGGAGGTGTCACTGGAGGCACCCAGACTTCGATCGGGTTTTCCCAGTCGCTTGTGAACGGTTTGTCTTATGGCGTTGCTTTGGAAGACGCTGAAATGCGTCATGGGGGAACGGCATCTGCGTCATACGGTGTTGCAGAGTTTCCTGATATTGTTGGAAAAGCAACCTACGTTAGCGGGCCATTGTCCTTAAGTGTGATGGGTGCCGGCCACCAGAATA
>CAMCXA010000049.1 GCA_945883115.1 Alsobacter soli | reverse complement strand
GAGGCATAAGATCGAGAACATGTTTGGTCGGTTGAAAGATTGGAGGCGCATCCACACCCGTTATGATAGGTGCGCTCATACCTTCATGTCCGCAATCTGCATCGCAGCAACTGTAATCTTCTGGCTCTAATCAATGAGTCCTGAGCCTAATTTGTTCATAATTAATCCCGTACTCTAACGTAACGTAACATGCAATCTACAGTTCAAAAAATATTTAATGCGCGTAAAAGATGCTTTAAATTTGATGATAAACAAATTCTTGCGTCAAAACATAGCTAAAAAAAGATAAATAGACTTCAAATCTCTACGCATCTGCATTGCTGGCAGGTTTTGCAGCATAGCGTGCGGCAAAAAAGAGCAGCATAATAAAGAGCAGTATAGCGAGCGCCAATTCACGTGCTGCCGAAGAATCGGATGCGAGTTGCCGGACACATTCCGCGAGACACGCAATCAACCAGACAACGCCGCCCCACTGTGGCGACAACCACAGAGCGACACCAGCAACGAGATCAAGAATACTAAATAGGACAAGCTTGGTTTGATCGGGCGTATCCAAGTTCTCAAAATTCGAGACGAACGGGACTGGTAAACCAAGGATTACACACCAAGCAACGAGCCCTTTTGCAATCCAAACCAAGGCGAGCAAATGATAAAATGCGCGGGTGATGTTCCTACCCGACACATTTTTCCATTCCAAAAGTGCAAAGGCCTGAAACCTCATGATGCAATATACTCGTTCAAACTTGGCGTGAGCATCCCGCCCAAGCCGCATGATCCAGAAAACGCTCCGGCACTAAAGACGAGAAAGGGCCCCGTGACAATCACGCCGCCTATCGCAGGCGGTATAAAAAGTGGTAGGACGCTGCAATAACGATTTCCAATGACAGGAATTCACCGTGCCCCATTCGATTGAACCTCTTTTTGCACTGTCACATCGCCCACGCCGAAACCGCAAGTCGGACTGGAGCAGGAGATTGGTCAGGGAAACACGTGTTTCAATCTCTGATCTTATCTGGCCCCTGTTTGTTATTGAAGGGTCACAACGGAGCGAGCCGATCCCGTCCATGCCGGGTGTGGCCCGGCTGACGATTGATCTAATTGTCAGAGAAGCCCACCGCGCAGCAGAGCTCGGAATACCTGCGTTGGCACTTTTTCCATATGTGGACTCGGCGCTTCGTGACAATTCAGGCAGCGAGGCACTGCGGGAAAACAATCTGATCTGCCGCGTTTGCAACGCTATCGCAAAAGAGAAACTCCCGGTGGGACTGATCACCGATGTCGCGCTTGATCCATACACAAGCCACGGACATGACGGACTGCTGGATGGCGAGACGATTTTGAACGACGAGACCATTGCAGTCCTGACCAAACAGGCGGTTTTGCAGGCGCAATCAGGGTCCGATGTTATTGCGCCCTCCGACATGATGGATGGGCGCGTCGGCGCGATCCGGTCTGCTCTTGATCAGGCAGGCTTTCAGGATGTGCAGATCATGTCCTACGCCGCGAAATATGCCTCGGCGTTTTATGGCCCGTTCCGCGATGCCATCGGGACTTCAAAGACGCTAAAAGGCGACAAGCGCACCTACCAGATGGACCCTGCCAACGCAGATGAGGCCATGCGCGAGGTGGCCCTCGATCTCGACGAGGGCGCAGATATGATCATGGTGAAGCCGGGAATGCCCTATCTCGATATTGTCTGGCGGGTGAAGGACACGTTCAATGTACCGACATTTGCCTATCAGGTGTCCGGCGAGTACGCGATGATCCAGGCTGCAGCGCAAAATGGCTGGATCGATGGTGACCGGGCGATGGCGGAAAGCCTGATGGGTTTTAAACGCGCAGGTGCAGACGGCATTTTGACGTATTTTGCACCACGAATGGCTGAATATCTCAAAGAAAACCGCTGAGGCCGATTATTCGGCTTCCCCGAGCGCTAGGGGAAGCGTGCGAACAGATCACCCAGACCAGTCCCACTGGCCGATTGGGGTTTACCTGCGCCGGTTGATGACAGCTCCAAGGCCCAATAGCTGCTGTAGCGGTTACCGGGTGCCGAACCACGGACAAGGCCGATGCGTGTGGCCTCCTTCATCAGCATGTTGTCACGATGTTGCGGCGAGGCGATCCATGACTTGATTGCGTTTTCTACCGTCCGGTGCCCAGCACCGACATTTTCGGCAGCGGCGGCGCGTGAAAATCCTGCAGCATTCATCCGCGTGTTGAAATCACCGGCGACTTCGTGGCTCAAAACGTCCTTAGAGGCCATTGCAACGACCTGAAGCTCGGCAGCGCGCATGAGATCGCGATCAATCATGACGGGTTTCAAGCCATGCTCGGCGCGGAAGGCATTGATGAGAACCACGCCTTCGGCGGATACGTCCTGCGTCTGAACATTCTTTTGCACGCCGGTTGTCGCGCATCCCGCGAGGACCAAAGCCGTCAGAGCGAGAATGAACGTCGACGTCATCGGGACAAAAGATTTTGACAGCATAAGTGGAAATACTCCGGTCACATTAAGCGTCTTGTTTGGCACATTTTAAACGGCAACAGCCAGTACGAAATTCAAAGCAGCGCCATTAACTGAACAAATATGTCAGCATTGAAGCGGATATGAATTGCGGCTAAGCTATGATCAGGTTCTATTGAGTTCAGAGTGCAGGTTTTTCATGTTATTTTTCGAGGCGAAACTCCGTGACTCGTGAACCGCGTGACCAAGCCCAGTTTTACATGACGTCGCCAAGTCCGTGCGCCTATCTTGAGGGCCGCGAAGAGCGCAAAGTGTTTACGCATCTTGTCGGACGGCGCGCACCTGATCTCAACGATACGCTCACCCTTGCCGGTTTCAGACGCTCGCAAACCATTGCCTATCGCCCTGCGTGCGAAGGGTGCTCGGCCTGTATTTCGATTCGTATCCCGGTTGACGACTTCAAGCCAAGCCGATCCATGCGTCGGGTGATGGCGGCGAACCGGGACCTTATCGGGCAGGTTCTGCCAAACCGGGCGACGTCGGAATATTATGCGCTCTTCAGAGATTACCTTCGCACACGGCATCCGGAAGGCGGGATGGCGGATATGAGCGTGATGGATTTCACGCTCATGGTCGAAGACAGCCACGTAACCACGGAGATTGTGGATTATCGCCGTCGGGGACCAGACAGTTTCATCAACGGCAGAGGTGCGGGACCGGTGCTCGCCGCCGCCCTGATTGATGTTCTCTCGGATGGCGTCTCGATGGTGTATTCATTTTATGCGTCGGAGGAGGACGAGCGGAGCCTCGGCACCTTCATGATCCTCGATCAGATTGAACGCACGCGAAAACGGGGCTTGCCCTATCTCTATCTGGGCTATTTTATCGAAGAATCGCCGAAAATGGCCTATAAGGCCCGCTTTCTGCCGCAGGAGAGATTGTCAATTGATGGCTGGCATCGGGCGGAAAGCTAACCGGAAAACCGGTTCGACTTCGGGAAGCCTTTTGGCGGCAAACGTCCGGCTTCGGCGCGATTACCCATCCATTCAGCGAGATCAACAGACGAAACCGTCCATGTCCGCCCCGACGTATCCCGCCAGGTCAAACCATCCGCAAGCGTGAAGGTTTTCAGATCAGAAATACCGCCATCCTTGTATTTCTGGATGCGTACACCCTTGCCACGCGCCATTTCGGCCATTTGAACGAGCGGGAAGCAGAGCAATTTCCTGTTTTCCCCGATGACAGCGACGTGATCACCCTCAACTGTTACGATCAGACGCGCCGTCTCCTTGGCGTCGACGTTTAGAACTTGCCTGCCCTTGCGCGTATTCGCGACAACATCCTCTGCCGACGAGACAAAGCCGCGCCCGATCGACGATGCAATCAAGAGTTTTGTATTTGGCCGGTAGGGCAAAACATCGACGATGGCAGCGCCTTCATCAATATCCGCCATGAGCCGGATCGGATCACCGAAACCGCGACCGCCGGGCAATTTGGAGGCTTCCAGCGTGTAGATTTTTCCGTCCGTCGTCAGCACCAGAATCTTTGCAGTTGTTTCCGTGTGAAACGAGATTTTGAGCGCGTCATCGCCCTTGAATTGCAAGGTGGTGAGATCCGTGACATGGCCTTTAAGTGCGCGGATCCAGCCCATCTCGGTGACGACAACGGTAAGTGGTTCGCGCTCGACCATGCCTTCGGTGAGGTCGATATCGCCCATGACCGGGGCAATTGCAAAGGAGGAGCGGCGCTTTCCGAGTGCGGTTTCGAGCGAAAAGGCCTTTTTGACTTCACGAATTTGAGCGGTAATCGTTTTCCACTGTTCCGTATCAGAACCGAGCAATGCCTCGATGTCTGCCTTCTCTTTGCTCAGTTTCTCGAATTCGCGCTTGAGTTCCATCTCTTCGAGTTTGCGCAAGGAACGCAGGCGTGTGTTGAGAATGGCGTCGGTCTGCACCTCGTTGATTGCGAAAACGCGCATCAATTCCAGTTTGGGCTCGTCCTCCTCGCGGATGATTTTGATCACCCGATCAAGATCGAGATAGACGATGAGAAGGCCCGAGAGAATTTCGAGGCGTTTGTCGATCTGGCCGAGGCGGAAGCGGGAGCGGCGTTGCAGGACAATGCGGCGGTGCGCCAGCCATTCGCGGAGCACATCGGCAAGGCCGAGGACGCGCGGCGTTACGCCATTGCTCAGCACATTCATGTTCATGGGGATGCGGTTTTCGAGCTCGGTCAGCTTGAAGAGCGTTTCCATGAGAAGTTCGGGGTCGACAGTCCGGCTTTTAGGCTCGATTACAATCCGGACATCTTCCGCCGATTCATCGCGCACATCGACGATTAGCGGGAGTTTGCGCTCGTTCAGAAGTTCGGCGATTTTCTCGATCAGGCGGGATTTTTGGACGAGATAGGGAATTTCCGTGACGACGATGACCCAAGTCCCGCGTCCGGTTTCCTCTTTCGTCCAGCGGGCGCGCACACGGAACGAGCCGCGACCGGTGCGGTAGGTTTCCGTGATCGAGTCCTTGTTCTCGACGATGATGCCGCCTGTCGGGAAATCGGGGCCCGGAACGAAGGTCGTCAGCTGTTCGGACGTCGCCTGAGGGTGGGAGATGAGATAGAGGGCAGCATCGCAGAGTTCGGCGGCGTTGTGGGGCGGAATGGACGTCGCCATGCCAACCGCGATGCCTTGCGAGCCATTGGCCAGCAGGTTCGGGAAGGCGGCGGGGAGAACAATGGGCTCCTCTTCCGAGCCGTCATAGGTTTCGCGGAAATCGACCGAGTCTTCGTCGAGACCGTCGAGGATGAGGCGTGCGACTTCCGTCAGACGGGCCTCGGTGTACCGCATGGCGGCGGGGTTATCGCCATCGATATTGCCGAAATTGCCCTGCCCGTCGACCAAGGGATAGCGCTGGGCGAAATCCTGTGCGAGCCGGACGAGCGCGTCATAGACGGACTGGTCGCCGTGCGGATGGTATTTACCGATGACGTCGCCAACCACGCGGGCGCATTTTTTGAAGGCTTGGCCGGGATCGAGCTTCAGAAGGCGCATAGCAAACAGGAGGCGGCGGTGGACAGGCTTCAAGCCGTCGCGCGCATCGGGCAAGGCGCGGTGCATAATGGTCGACAGCGCATAGGCGAGATAGCGCTCTTCGAGCGCCGCCTTGAGTTCAATCACTTCGACCCCGTCACCGGGGGGCATAACCGACTTGCCCATGCGTATTATCCTTCAACGAAACCAACGCAATCACTAGGCGCGACTGCCGATTCGGAGCAATGATCCTGCCGGATTTTGTAATCTATTTAGGCCTTCGATACCGTATTTTTCGCGATCAAAGCCAGATACGCCCCGCGCGCGTCGGGCGCAACCAATCCGCGCGGCTCGTAGACATGGCGGTTCAGGAAATAGCCCGTCAAGGTGAAGGCGTCCAAGATATCAGACGTTGAGGGCATTCCAGGGCTTTCCGTATCACGGAGGAAGGCGGGCAAGGGCAATAACCGGTCACGCCATGGCTCGCCAGCGGACGCAGAGACAGCGCGGCCGCTCTTGGGCGAGACATAGACGAGGGACTGCGTCGAGCCGGTGGCGGCGCACATGCCGAGATCGAGCCCGAAGCCAAGTTCACCGAGAATGGCCAGCTCAAACCGGACGAGGAGCGGGGCGGCCATGTCAGGGTCGTCGAGCAGGTCTGCAATCATCAACGCCGTGTCATAGACGGCACCATGGGATTCGCGTTCGGGAAGGAGCCTGATCAGGCCGACAAGCAGGGAAAGGCCGTAAAGTGCTGCGGATGCGTTCATGAGACGGGCCACGCGCAATTTAGTGGGTTCAACAACGAACGCACCTAGCTGGTCCTCGATCCGGGCGCGCCAGACGACAGTGCAGGAATTGCCGGCCTGAAGCGCGGGCTGGAGGCGTTTTGACCGCCCGCCTTTGACGACACCGAGATGGCGGCCATGGTCGCGGGTCAGGACTTCAAGAATGACATCGCCCTCGCCCAAACGGCGAACACCAATCACCAAGGCTTCGTCACGCCATTCCATCGGCCCCGTTCCTGATCACTCTTTCGGGAATTCCAAGCCCATTTCACGATAACGCGCCGGATCGTTCACCCAGTTCTCGCGCACTTTGACGAAGAGAAAGAGATGCACCGGTGCTTCGATCTCGACTGCGATTTCACGGCGTGCCTGTTCGCCAATCGCCTTTATCGATTGGCCGCCTTTGCCGAGGATAATTTTGCGATGGGTTTCACGAGCGACATAGATGGTCTGCTCGATCCGGACGGAGCCGTCCTTGCGCTCCTGCCAGCTCTCGGTTTCAACCGTGAGTTGATAGGGCAATTCATCGTGCAGCCGCTCGAACAGTTTTTCGCGCGTGATCTCGGCTGCGAGCATGCGAAGCGGTGCGTCCGATACCTGATCCTCGGGATAGAGCCACGGGCCGGGCGGCATGAGCCGCGCCAAGACTTCACGAATATGCGGAACACCGTCGCCGTTTTCGGCAGAAACCATAAAGGTTTCAATGAATTTGAACCGACCGTTCAACTCCTGGGCGAGCGACAGCAAGCGCTCGCGCTCGACGAGATCGATCTTGTTCATGATGAGTGCAACCGGCTGGCTGATGCTGGGCAATTTTTGCAAGATTGCATCAACTTCTTCGTCAATACCGCGTCGGACATCGATCAGAAGGGCGACAAATTCGGCATCGCCTGCCCCGCTCCATGCCGATGTCACCATGGCGCGATCAAGGCGGCGTTTTGGTGCGAAAATGCCCGGTGTGTCGACGAAAATGATCTGCGAATTGCCTTCAATCGCGATCCCGCGGACGAGCGTGCGTGTGGTTTGCACCTTTCGGGAGACAATCGAGACTTTCGAGCCGACAAGGCGGTTGATCAGCGTTGATTTACCGGCATTCGGCGCCCCGATCAGGGCAACAAAGCCGCAACGTGTATCTGCGAGCGGAGGGCTCATCTCATTCGTCATTTACTTTTGGCCTTCCGGTCTGATCAATTTCAAAAAAGCGGACGCGGCAGCCTGTTCGGCGACGCGCTTCGATGGGCCCGAGCCTTGCGTATCTGCAAAGCCTTCGACGATGGCGGCAATCTCAAAGACTGGCGCGTGGTCGGGGCCGGAACGGCCTGTCTCGCGATAGATCGGCACCGGCAAAGCGCGGCCTAACGCCCATTCCTGCAACTCGGATTTGGCATCGCGCTTGGCCCTCCCCGGCTCGGCCATTTTCGAGCCAAAAAAATGCTCAACCAGTTCAACGGATGCGGCAAATCCGGCATCGAGATAGACAGAGGCGATGATGGCCTCGCAGACATCGGCCAAAAGGGCTTCCTTCTGGCCAAGACCCGCCTGACGTTCAGCCTTCCCAAGTCGCAAATGAGGCTCGACATTCCATTCGAGCGCCACTTCCAGACACGTCTCGCGCCGGACCAGATGGGCAAGGCGACGGGATAATTCGCCTTCCGTGGCATCCGGATAGGTGCGGCACAAGAGATCTGCGACACACAGGCCGAGAACGCGATCCCCCAAAAACTCCAGCCTTTGATAATGCGGGCCGACTGCCGGAGTTCCCGGCAGAAAGCTGATATGGGTCAAGGCCCGCTCGATCAGCGTTTTGTCGGCGAAGGTATGACCGAGGGTGGTTTCAAGATCAGCGAGGTTGGACGGAAGGCGGCGCGCCATGGGGTCAGTTGATCGAACTAAAGATGCGCGACCACCGAACGGAAGTCGGCCATTCCCAAATCTTCCATGCAGCGCCATCGCTGTTTATGGAAAAGAAGATGATTTCCGCGCGACCGACGAAATTTTCATAGGGAACATAGCCGACGCCTTGCGAGCTCATGTCGCGCGAATCCAGCGAATTGTCGCGATTATCGCCCATCATGAAGAAATGCCCCGGCGGGACGACATAGACGTCCGTATTGCGGCCCAGTTTATTGCCGAATTTTTCCAATTCCTGAATTGTGTAGGTGACCCCATTCGGAAGCGTTTCCTGAAAATAGGTTGCCTCGTCCGTCAAACCGGCTCCCACGCCGATCTGATCCTTGCCGACGGGTGCTTTTTTAATGGCTACGTCATTGATATGCAGAATTCCGTTGATCATCTGGATCCGATCATTCGGGAGGCCGATGACGCGCTTGATGTAATCGGTTGAATTGTCACGCGGCAGCTTGAAGACGGCGATGTCACCGCGCTCGGGTTCCGCCCCAAAAACCCGCTCGGAGATCGGCACAAAACTGAACGGGAAAGAATGGCTTGAATAGCCATAGGAAAACTTCGAGACGAACAGATAGTCACCGACGAGCAGCGTCGGCACGAGCGAGCTTGAGGGAATATTGAAGGGCTGGAAGAAGAAGGTGCGGACCACTAGCGCGATCAGAACTGCCTGAATGATGACCTTGGCAGTCTCGTAGAGACTACCTTCCGGTTTCGGGTTCGACGCGCCCGCATTTTTCTCAGCCATTCAACAATCCTCTAATCCGTCTAAAACCATATGATCGCATTGATATAGCGGTCAGACTGAAGGGGCGCAATGTAAACCCGTCAGACGTCGGGGAGTGCCTCGATCATCACAACCGCCATGGCCATCGGGTGATCATCCGTCAACGTCAGATGGATGACAGCGCGGTGCCCTTGAGGTGTGATCGCGTCAAGCCGGGCTTTCGCACCACCTGAAAGAGCCAGCGTCGGTGCGCCCGACGGCAGATTGACCACACCCATATCTTTCATGAAGACGCCGCGGGAAAAGCCTGTTCCCAAGGCTTTGGCACAGGCCTCTTTGGCAGCGAAGCGTTTGGCATAGGTTGCGGCGGGCTTTGCGCGCCCCTCCGCCTTCCGGCGCTCCAAATCGGTGAATACACGAGTGACAAAGCGTTCACCAAACCGCTCCAGTGTCTTTTCAACCCGGGTGATGTCGCACAGATCGGAGCCGAGGCCGATGATCATGTCAGGAGACCGCCTTTGCACGCCCCGCGACCATAGCGGCACGCATCTGGCGGACTGCCACTGGCAACCCGACATAAATCGCCTCGCCGACCAGAAAATGTCCGATGTTCAATTCCATAATTTCGGGAATGGCGGAGACCTGTTCAGCGGTGTAAAAATCGAGACCGTGGCCGGCATGCACCTCGATGCCCAACTCGGCCGCGCGACGCGCACCTTGTTTCAGGCGGAGGAGTTCGCGCTCTGCGAGCGCATGGTTGCCATGCTGAACGGCTTCGCAGTAACTGCCCGTGTGCATTTCAATGACCGGGGCGCCAAGGCGCGCTGCCATCTCGATGGGTGCAGCATCCGCCTCGATAAAGAGCGACACGCGGATACCGGCGTGTTTCAGCTCCTCGATAAAGGGCTTGAGATGATTATGGCCGCCAATGACATCGAGGCCGCCCTCTGTCGTTCGCTCGGCCCGATTTTCGGGCACGAGGCAGACGGCATAGGGTTTGACGCGCAGGGCAATGCCGAGCATCTCGGTCGTTGCGGCCATTTCGAAATTCAGAGGCTTTGCGATTTCAAGTTTCAAGCGCGCCATATCCTCGTCGCGGATGTGACGGCGATCTTCCCGCAAATGGGCGGTAATGCCGTCGGCACCGCATTCAATCGCCATCAGAGCGGCGCGCACGGGATCGGGGGCATCGCCGCCCCGAGCATTGCGGATTGTCGCGACGTGATCAATATTCAGGCCAAGACGAAGGGGAGGAATGGGGGTCATTTATCAGACTTTCAGTGCGCGACTGCCCGGCTTTGTCGCCGGAAGGGCAGCCAGTTCGGGAGGTAAGGCATCAGCGGGATAAGTCGGAATATCGAGCGTTGCAAGAGCGATCAACGGAATGCCGAGATCGGCACGGCCGCCGGAGCGATCAATCAGGCAGGCTTCGCCCAAAATGAGGCCGGGATGCTCGCGCACGGCCTCGATACATTCGCGGGATGACAGGCCGGTTGTGACAATATCCTCGACAATCAACACGCGGGCGCTGGGCGGTATCTCAAATCCGCGCCGTAGTTTGAAACGTCCCTCCTCGCGCTCGACGAAAATCGCCTTAGCGCCGAGATGACGGGCAGTTTCATAGCCCGGCACGATCCCGCCAACGGCAGGTGACAGGACAATATCGACTTTGCCGAATGCGTCAGTCGCCTTTTTCGCCAAGGCCCGGCAGAGACGCTCCGTGCGGACCGGATCCTGAAAGACAAACATTTTTTGAAGAAAAACCGGGCTATGCAAACCGGAGGACAAGACGAAATGCCCTTCAAGAAGGGCTCCGGCAGCGCGAAACTCCGCGAGAACGTCATTGGTGTCCATCATCACTCCGATTCATTCGCGACACCGCTATAGCATAAGGTTTCAAAATCTTGCCATGTGGCGCTTTAACTTTTCAGCGCGTTATTGTGATGAAACTCACCCGTTAACGCGGGATACGGCGCTGATCACAGGCTTGGTCCGCAATTGCGCGATAATCGCGCTGAGATGTTTGAGATCCCAAACCTCGACACTGATGAGCATTTCCCGAAAATCTGCGGTCTTTCCTGTCATTGAGATCGAGTCAATATTGCCATCGCTTTCCCCAATAATGGCGGCAACGGTTGCCAAAGAGCCCGGCTCATTGATCGCGGTGACGGCCAATTGTGCAGGAAAACGTTGCGGAACACTGTCCTCAATATCCCAACGGACATCAAGCCAGCGCTCGGGCTGGTCATCAAAGTCCGTTAGGGCCGAGGACTGGATGGGATAAATCGTGATCCCCTCGCCCGGTGTGAGGATACCGACGATCCGATCGCCCGGAACGGCTCCGCCATTCGGCGCAAACTTGACCGGAAGGTCTCCTCCAATGCCACGGATCGGGATCGACGTATTGTCGGCTTCGTCCACCACACCATCACCAGAGTCGGGCACCTTGAAAACGAGGCCTTGCGCTTTCCGCATCGCAAACCAGCCTCCTTCGGCAAGATTGGCCTCGACGCCTGCCGCCTGCTCATGTTTGAAATCAGGATAAACCGATTTTACTACATCGCCTGAAAATATCTCGCCGCGCCCGACCCCTGCGAGAACATCCTCGAATGAAACACGGCCCAAGCGGGGCAACGCAACTTTCAAGCGTTCTTCGTCATAAGGCTTTTCAGCACGGGCAAATGCACGTTCGAGAATTGTCTTGCCAAGCCCCGCATATTGTCTTCGGACGGCTGTTCGTGTTGCACGACGGATGGCTGCGCGCGCCTTGCCCGTAATGACCATGCTTTCCCATGCGGCGGGCGGCGTTTGGCCCTCGGCACGGATGATTTCGACCTCATCGCCATTATTCAGTTCCGAGACGAGCGGGACGAGGCGGCCATTCACCTTGCAGCCGACGGCTCCATCGCCGACATCGGTGTGAACCGCATAGGCAAAATCAATCGGGGTCGCGCGGCGCGGCAGAGCAATGAGCCGACCTTTCGGGGTAAAGCAGAACACCTGATCGTGAAAGAGTTCGAGCTTTGTGTGCTCGAGAAATTCCTCGGCACTGTCGCCATCGGCTAGGCTTTCGACCATTTTCCGGAGACCGGCATAGGCCCGGCTTTCCTGCGCGCGAACCGAGTTTGGAGCGCCATCGCCATCCTTGTAGAGCGTGTGCGCTGCAATGCCGAATTCGGCGATGTCATTCATCGAGAAAGTACGAATCTGCAATTCGACACGCTGGCGGCGGGGCCCAATGACGGTCGTGTGAATCGAGCGATAATCATTCTGTTTCGGGGTCGAGATGTAATCCTTGAACCGTCCCGGTACCGTCGACCATGTCGTATGAATGAGGCCGAGAACAGCATAGCAATCCGACACTTTGTCAACAAGGACGCGAAAGCCGAGAATATCTGATAATTGCTCGAACGAGACGGATTTGCGCTCCATTTTTTTCCATACGGAATAGGGCTTTTTCAAGCGCCCCGAAACTTCCGCTTTGAGGCCTGCCGCCTCGATTTTCTGGGTCAACTCGGACTCGATCACCCCGATGACGGGACCGCTATTCAGTTTCAGTTCCTCAAGACGCTTCGATACAGCGGCGAATGCATCAGGCATGAAGTGACGAAAGGCGAGATCCTCGAGCTCTTCGCGCAGATCCTGCATCCCCATACGGCCGGCGAGCGGGGCGTATATATCGAGTGTTTCTTCTGCAATCCGCGCGCGCTTTGCTTCAGGCACAAAATCGAGTGTGCGCATATTGTGAAGACGATCCGCCAGTTTGATCAGCAAGACCCGGACATCATCGGCGATTGCGAGCAGCAATTTTCGCAAGTTTTCGGCCTGAGCCGCCTTCTTGGAGACGAGATCAAGTTTCAGGATCTTGGTGAGGCCTTCGACGAGGTGGCCGATATCGGGGCCGAAAATCGTGTCGATTTCGGCGCGCGTTGCCGTTGTGTCTTCAATCGTGTCGTGGAGAAGGGCGGCAGCAATGGTCGAGTCATCGAGGCGCAATTCGGTGAGAATGGCGGCGACTTCGAGGGGATGGGAGATGAAAGGCACGCCGGAGGCCCGCTTTTGCGTACCATGCGCCTTCATTGCGTAGACATAGGCGCGGTTGAGCAAGCCTTCATCGGCTTTGGGGTTATAGGCCTTTACCCGCTCAACTAGCTCATATTGCCGCATCATGTGCGGAATACTCCCGTTCCAATCGTCGACGCCGCCTTCTGAACGCCACTCACCGACGAAACCTTAGCATAATTCAACAAAAAAATTGTGGCAAAACGTCGCACTACGAAAAAAGCCCGACCGCGAGGCCGGGCCTTCAAACGCTCATTGAAGCCAGTCTGCTCAGTCGGAATCATCATCTGATTCAGCTGGTGGCACAAGGCCATCCAGACCGCGCAAAAGGTCTTCTTCCGTCATGCGGTCAAACTCCACGGCCGTGTCATCTCCGGTCGATTCAACGCTGGAACCGATCAGAGGAACCGATTCCGCCTCGGGTTCATCAACATCAACGTGCTTTTGGAGCGAGTGGATCAGGTCTTCCTTGAGGTCTTCAGGGGAGATGCGACCATCCGCAATTTCGCGCAATGCGACGACCGGATTTTTGTCCCGGTCGCGGTCAATAGTCAGTGGCGATCCGGATGAAATCATTCGCGCGCGGTGACCCGCGAGCAAGACGAGCTCGAACCGATTATCGACTATTTCGATGCAATCTTCAACGGTGACGCGAGCCATGGGTGCTCCGTATCCTAATTGTTAGTGGAAGGTATGAGCAAAGGTGATACACTTGCCTCCCGTTCGTGGCAAGCCTTTCAGTCAGCCTATTTCATTTTAGTGGAAATGGGGGGCGTAAAGTTGGCTACGAGTAACAGCTACTTGACAATGCCGGAGACAAAAATTTAACTGCAACTAAGAGTTGAAAATCATTAATCATTCGCGCAAATGCGATATTTGTCCAGCGGGCGTTGAGCTTGTGGCGTATTTTGATCGGAATTGACGGATTGCGGTGAAATGAGTTCGCGCAATTAATTGCTTAAAAATTGTTGAAGTGCATCGCACAACATTGAGAAGAGACATACGGAATATGGAACGGATTGCTTTATTTATTGACGGCGCAAATCTCTACGCAACTGCCAAATCACTCGGATTTGATATTGATTACAAGCGCTTGCTTAAAGAATATCAGAACAAGGGCTATCTCGTTCGGGCATTCTATTACACGGCGCTGATCGAAGATCAGGAATATTCATCGATCCGCCCACTGATCGACTGGCTCGATTACAATGGGTATCGCGTGGTCACGAAGCCGACAAAGGAATTCGTTGACTCGACCGGGCGCCGCAAGGTGAAGGGCAATATGGATATCGAGCTCGCCATTGATGCGCTCGAACTCGCGCCCTATATCAATCATGCGGTAATTTTCTCGGGCGATGGCGATTTCAGGTCGCTTGTTGAGGCGTTACAGCGTCGGGGTGTCAAGGTGTCGGTTGTCTCGACGATCACGTCGCAGCCGCCAATGGTCGCCGACGAACTCCGCCGCCAGGCGGACGAATTCGTCGATATTATTCAGCTCCTGCCCAGAATCGGGCGTGAGTTGGCAGAACGCGCGCCGCGCAGTGCGGAGCGCAATGAGCAGCATGATGACGATACTGGAGAGGCCTGAGCCACTGAAGATCAATGGCAAATTCTGGTCGTTCGGCAGCAAGTGATAATGGACAGAGCGAACCGTCCCGTAACTGCGCGCTCTGCGAACGGCTTGTTACTTTCCGTGAGCAGGCAAGATCTCGTCATCCGCACTGGCACAATGGGCCTGTTCCGAGCTTTGGCGAGGCAAATGGCGCGCTTCTGATTGTGGGTCTTGCGCCCGGACTTCAGGGAGCCAACAGGACGGGGCGACCATTTACCGGAGATTACGCTGGCGACCTCCTCTACTCGACGCTTTCGGCCTATGGGTTCACGCGCGGGATTTTCGCGGCGCGTCCGGATGACGGTCTTGAGTTGGTGAATTGCCGTGTGACCAACGCGGTGCGGTGTGTGCCGCCCGAGAACAAGCCGACGCCGGAGGAAATTCGGACATGCCGGTCATTCCTCGCCTCCACGATTGACGAAATGCCGAAGCTGAAGGCAATACTCGCGCTCGGAAAGATCGCACATGACACGACAGTGCGCACCCTTGGCGGACGCTTGTCCGAACACCCGTTCAGACATGGCGGGAGACATCATCTCGGTAAGGTCGCACTGTTCAGCAGCTATCATTGTTCGAGATACAATACGAACACCGGCGTTCTGACGAAGGTGATGTTCGAGAAGGTTTTCGAGGATATCAAGCTTTTCCTCAACGCCGCCTAGCGGTTCAAGCGCGATGCGTCGGGACCGCCAGTTTTCAGCATCGCAATCTCTGCCGGCACGTCGAGTTCCTCGGGAATGCTCGCAATGCCGCGTTTGGCGAGATAGCGACCGAACCATGCCGATGAGGTGAGAACGGCAAACGGAACCGCAACAATGTATCCGAGCGTCAAAGGGAGCGACGCAAGGAGCAAGTGCCATGACGACGATGCCATCAACGCCATGACCACACCTCCGACGACGAGATGGGGCCAGAGATTTTTAAATGCTTCGCGCGCAGGCAGGACTTTGATGTCGCGTGTCTGGGCGGTCCAACCAATGGAGTGGCCCAAGGACAGTGCCACCATAAAAATCGTCACATGTAAGGTCGTGATGGCGCCGAGCAGGAAGGAGAAAGCGACTTCGAATAATGCTCCGAGGGAAAACTGCTTCAATCCGCCATAACGATCACGCTCGCGGCGCGACAATATGACATCAAGGAAACCAAATAATTTCGGCGACAAAAATAGCCCGAGAAAACCAATATAAATCCAAAGAGCATCAGATGCCGGGAAGCCCGCGATCAGGTCGTCAGTGTCTAAAGGCTTCAGCGCACATAAAAGAATGATCAACGTCCAAAACGGAATGCCGACGAACATGCTGATCGCCCAGAACAGCTGGAAGCGACTGGTGGGTTGCAGGGCCCGCAATGACTGAAGCTTGAGGTATTGCAGATTTCCCTGACACCACCGGAGATCACGTCGCACAAAATCGATCACAGACGGGGGATTATCCTCCCAGCTTCCCCCCTCCTCCGGCAGAACACGCACCTCGAAGCCGGCACGCCGCATGAAACAGGCCTCAACCTGATCATGCGAGAGTATGTGGCCGGAGAGCGCCGATGTCCCGGACAAGAGCGGCAGCCGGCAGTGGAGTCGGAACGGTTCGATGCGCACGACCGCGTTATGCCCCCAATAGGGGCCGCAATCAGCAAGCCACCAGGCGCTTCCCATGGTGTAAGGGCGCATGCCATGTCGCATTCCGAACTGGAAAAGGCGACCAAAGGCACTTTCGGCAGGCATTCCAACAACGAGGCTCTGCAAAATCCCAATTTTCGGGTAGGCCTGCATGATCCGGACAAGTTTGACGATCGTCTCACCGGCCATCAGGCTATCCGCGTCAAGAGGTAGCATCAGATCAAACTTGTTGCCCCATTCGGCACAAAAATCACGAATATTTCCGGCCTTGAAACCGGTATTGATTTGTCTTCGACGATAAATCACCCGCCCGGGATCAGACAGCATTGCCTGCCAATGGCTCAGTTGAAGCTGTTCGTCGCGGGCAATCAGAGGGTCGGATGTATCGCTTAATATGAAATAACTGAAATGATCACCGAGGCCTGTCCGGTCAAGGCTTGTTTTGATTGTTTTGAGCCGCGCAATCGCCCGAAACGGATCCTCGTTTCGAAGGGTCAAAACGATCGCCGTCCGGAGTGTTATCGCTGTCGCACGGTCACCTGCACGGGCGAAGGGTGCGACGTTATCGAGCGGATTTTTGACGAAACGGAGAAGCAAAAAACCAATCAGGGAGTTCCAGAAACCGAGGACACTCCATGGGAGGACGACTGCAAACGAGACCATCAAGAGGATGTCAATTACCGACCAACCGCCCACGCCGAGAACATTCGCCAACGCACCCAAAATCGCCATATATGAGAGGATATTGAGAGCAAAAACAAAGCGACGGCGATTGGCGAGCGAAGCTGTCGTTTGCAGTCCAGCGGGCGTCATGGCACGATTATCAAATGCGGCATCTGACGGCTCGGAAAGATCGTTTTGAGACATCAGTTTCGTTTATCCCATCTGACGAGGTTCAACAATGTCCGAACTAACCGATCCTGATCCTCAGGGAAAGATATCGCGAGCCATCTGGACAGTATCGCGTGGAAAACTTGCGATCGAGACGGAAGAATTGGGAAAAAGGCCAGCCGGTTCGGTTCTGGTTCGAAGTTTGTTCAGTGGCGTCAGCCGTGGCACCGAACGTCTCGTGTTCGAGGGGCTTGTGCCGGAAAGCGAATGGCAGCGCATGCGCGCTCCACTGCAGGCAGGGAACTTTCCCTTCCCGGTCAAATATGGCTACTCAACCATTGGCCGCGTCGAGGACGGATCGTCCCACTTGAATGGCCAGACAGTATTTGTGCTGCACCCGCATCAGGATTGGTTCTACGCCGACGAGACAACACTTGTCCCAGTGCCCGAAAGCTTGCACCCACGCCGAGCGACATTAGCGGCGAATATGGAAACGGCACTTAACGGGGTTTGGGATTCGGGTGCTGCTCCGGGCGACAATATTGTGATCATTGGTGCAGGGGTGGTCGGCTGCCTGATTGCCGGAATTTGCGGACGCATGCCGGGAGCAGAGGTCACGCTGGTTGATCCCCTCTCCTCGCGCAAAAAAATTGCGTCTAATTTGGGGGTGAATTTCTCCGGGCCAGAAACATCGCCTCGTGAGGCGGATATTGTATTCCATACCAGTGCCACATCAGAAGGATTGGCGACTGCGCTCACATCGGCGGGTTTAGAGGCAAGCATTGTGGAAATGAGTTGGTACGGTTCGGCCCAGACTAGTGTGCCGCTTGGGGAAGCATTCCACAGCAAGCGGCTGAGACTGATCTCATCACAGGTAGGAAGCGTATCACCAACAAGGCGTGTGCGTTGGAGCCACCAAAGACGTCTGGTAAAAGCGCTCACACTCCTTGATGATCATCGATATGACACACTCCTGACACATGACGTTCCCTTCAGCTCGGTGGTTGAGGTGTTGCCGGGATTGTTCAACAGATCGACTGATGCCCTTGGAATTACAATCAATTACGAAAGGACATAACTATGTATGCAGTCGAAGTTCGCGAGCACATCATGATTGCGCATTCTTTCAAGGGCGAATTGTTTGGCCCGGCGCAGGCCCTGCACGGAGCGACCTTTATCGTTGATGTCGCGTTTTTCCGGCCCGATCTCACAAAGGACGAGGTTGTCGTCGATATCGGGCGGGCCCATGACGCGTTGAAAGCTGTTCTCAA